>NZ_LPUF01000005.1 GCF_002072955.1 Methyloprofundus sedimenti
GAAACTCGTTTAGACGAAGAGCTAAGTCAGTTGCAAGAGGAACTCGCAAACTGGACTTATCAACCCTCGCCAGTCCGTCGAGTAGAAATAGCCAAGCCGGGAGGCAAAGGTGTACGACTACTCGGCATACCGACGGTACGGGATCGAGTGGTACAAACAACATTAAAGCTACTGCTGGAACCGGTCTTTGATCCGCATTTTTCACCGCACAGCTATGGATTTCGCCCAGGGCGAAGCCAGCACGAAGCGGTACAAGCGGCACAACAGATAGTGAACAGTGGCAAGCCCTACGTGGTGGATATAGATCTATCCAAGTTTTTTGATAGAATCCATCACGACAGGCTGATAGCCCGAATGGGCGAGAAAATATCCGACAAACGGATACTTCGCCTAGTCGGAAACATGTTGCGTAGCGGCGTCATGATCAATGGCATCGTCAACCCCAGCAAGGAAGGCGCAATGCAAGGGGGCTCACTCAGTCCCTTGCTGAGCAATATCGTTCTGGATGAACTGGATCAGGAATTGGAAAAACGTGGACTGGAATTTTGCAGGTACGCGGACGACTGTAATATCTTCGTAAAATCGCAAAAAGCGGCAGATCGAGTGATGGAAAAAGTCAGCCAATTCATCGAAAAGAAGCTGAAACTGAAAGTGAATCAGGAGAAAAGCCAGGTGGCTAAATCCGATGCGGTAAAGTTTTTAGGTTTTACCGTGGTTAAGGGGACAATTGCCATTGCGCATAAAGCCCTGCAAACAGCCATGAGTAAAATCGAAGAACTGACACCGCGAGGTACACATCAGACTCTGGATACATCACTGGACGAGATCAATCAATGGTATGTGGGCTGGTCAAATTACTACAGTTTGACTTACTACCCCTCACAATTGAATAAAATCGAAGCCCATATCAGGCGACGACTACGATCACGAATAGTCGATCAACAAAAGAGAAAACAGCATCTATATCGAAAACTGGCCAAACGGGGCGTACCACGAAAACAAGCATCAAAAGCCGTCTTTTCAAACAACAAACGGTGGCAACTCTCCAATGCGCGAGCAGTGACGAGGGCTTATCCGAACAGTTGGTTTATAAATCTGAAAGGGCAGGAAATACGATCCGACCGAAAGTTAGAGCATTGGTTTGAAGTTTCTCAATGGATACGTCTTGCGTGAGGAGCCGTGTACGGACCCGTACGCACGGTTCTGTGGGCAGACGGGAGCTGCGGCTCCCTCTGACCCGATAAAATTCTGGGTTAGATTATCTAACGAAGCGTAGATAATCTAACCCAGCCTACAAAATATTACCGCTTGCCTAAGCACTGACTACTTACTTAAAGCCGATAAGTGAAATTCAGAGCGAAGAACGAGAACCAGGCATTAGCATAGGATCCAGAGACCTGCCCCCGCAAAATATTATCTGCTCCCTGAGTCACCGACATATCACCATTCCACATAAATTCGTAGGATGCGTTGACATCTAACTTCTGAGTTACTTGCCATAGTGCTCCAAGACCGAAACGCCAGGCCTCACCCATTGGCAGAACTACAGTACGGTCTTTGTTGCTCACTGCCGAACTGTCGTAGGCGAAGCCACTGGTAAACACCCAATCGGGAAATGCTTTGTACTGGACACCAATAGCCCCGTGCCAGGTATCCTGATAATTGAGGTTTGCCGTCAGGGTACTGGAATCAGAAGATTGCAGCCCGATATCGACTTTGCCAAACTGACTCCAGTCCTGCCATCCGACATCTCCCATGATCGCCCATTCATCATCGATTTGTTGATAAAAACCAAACATTACAGATTGCGGCACGTTCATGCCGAGATTTACACTCGACGGATTAGCAAGTACTTTACTCAGTCCGGGCCCCAGGTTGCTATAACTAGGGGTGGCCGCGAAGTCGAGGTTTATCTGAGATTGATAGGTGATGCCAAATCGCGTTCCTTTACGTGGTTCAATTAAAATACCGACGTTGGCACCAAATCCCCAGGTATTGTCTTTGAGTGTCATCTGTCCATCACCGACTCTGGGGTCAAGATTGTTGATCGCCACCTCGTCTTTCAAGTAGCCAAACATAGCATTCATCCCAATACCAATTGAGAGCCAGTCAGTCGCCTTGTAACTCACGGAAGGCATTATGGAAACCCCAACCAGAGCACTCTTTTGCACATAATAGCGGCCCACCCAGTTTTCGTTATATTCTTCAACCAGACCGAAATTAGAAAATGCGCCCAGGCCGAATTTCCATTTATCAGAAAAATCATGGACATAGAAAAGACTCAAGCCCGGCAACGCGCCGATTGCATTGCCGCCCCCATCGCTGCCGAGCTTGGGTGAAGTATTCCCATCTGGGGAGAATTCAACATCGCCATACAGGAACTGTCCGCCGGCCTGGATCTGCGAGCCGTGCAGACGACTCATGCCCGCAGGATTCTTGAATAGTGTAGACGCATCCTGCGCTCTGGCAGAATAACCGGCCGAAGCCAGTCCAACATCAGGTGTACCGATTTCGTAAAGACTAATGCCACCGGAATGTGCCGATTGCGGTAGTACTGCGAAAATAAGTACACCAACCAAAAATACAGGTTTGTCGTTGGGTCTGATATTCAGTGACTTGTTGCAACATATAGTGTCCATAGCATAGTCCATTATCAAAGTGAACTCCAAAAGTTTAAGTCGGACTACCAGAATCTGACATGTATCGCTTCTCGATAGATCAGGGCATGCTTATTACTCTTAGCGCCATACCGCACGACGATATACAGCTCTTCGCTCAACCCCTCTGTACGACAAAGGAGTCATCGGCATGCCAATAATATCTATAAATAAAGACGCAATCCCTCCTGATGCTGGTAAATTACCTTCTAATACTTTAACTGTGTAAGTCAGTTTGCTCCCTACCAGCTGAGGGTTTGTTAATTCCACGACAACATCATCGACACTATCGTTACCTAAAATCGATATTGTTGCATTGGGTGGGTTAGCAGCAAAACTGTCTTTACCTACTGACCATGATTTTACCCATCCCTCTGTATCAACATGCCCTGTAATACGCTCTGGCCGGTCAGAAAAAAATAATGTTGCTGGCCCAATACCGTGCAGAGTCAACTGATTATCCTTTGAAGTAATGGCGTGAGCTGTTTGTACAAACAAATATTGCACAGATTTGGCTTTGCTCTGTGCTTGTTCTGATTCTGCTACGGTGGTGTCACTCAGAAGCGCGACAGCCATAACTGATGAAATTGAGGTAATGGCAACTAAGCCAGTAAGTGCTGCATATTTAATAAATACACGTTTAGTTAGTGGGTTCATGGCGATTTTCCATATTAAAAAATTTATATGTCAATGAGTTATTATATAGATATTTTTATTGAATTTTTGTTATTTTCTGGCGGCCGATTTTTGCCTATAGCTGCGTTGCTTAAACATTTGCGTAGCTTGCTATGCGCCTGTTTATTCGCCGTGCTTTCGACTAAAATCAACTCGCTATAAAATCATAGATCAAGGCTATGTCACCGTAAAGTATGGAATTTCATATAACAAGAGCGTATAAGTAAATAAAGCCCATGTAAATTAAGGAGATAGCTATGAACGCCCCAGAGTTTTTAGAGTTCATTTCCGAAATAAATCAACTTGACCACCATCAACGCACTGTTCTAACGAAAGCACTGGATCAACTAGAGGACGAACCTAAGGTTTTTGATTTAATTGAAACAATATTTGATAGCAAAGGTAAATGCCCTCATTGCTCCCATACCGAAAGCCACAGGCATGGAATAAAAGATGGCCTTCAGCGCTACCGCTGTAAAGCCTGCAAAAAGACATTTAATGCTTTGACAGGAACGCCTCTTGCTCATCTACGCCTCAAGTCAAAGTGGCTTGATTACTTAGGAGCTATCGCAGAATCATTGACTGTCCGGCAGGCAGCTAAAGAAATTAATGTGCATCGAAATACAACCTTTCGATGGCGGCACCGTTTTTTAAGCTGGATTCAGCAGGATCGTCCCAGTGCTCTTCATGGCATTACAGAAGCTGATGAAACCTACTTACTTGAGTCACATAAAGGAGAACGCCATCTCAATCGTCAACCAAGGAAACGAGGGGGCTGTGCGACTAAGCGAGGGATTTCTGATGAGCAAATGTGCATTTTAATTGCTCGTGATCGCTCAAAACAAACCGTAGATTTTGTGACAGGTAATGGCCCAATAAGCAAAATTGTTCTTGATACGCATTTAAAGCCAATACTAGACCAGGATGCCCTCCTTGTGAGTGATGGCAATCCAACTTATGGTGCATTTTGTAAAGCTGAAAAAGTATCTCATGAAATCGTTAACATGAGTCAAGGGCAGCGGGTGACTAAAGGGGCCTATCATATACAAAATGTCAATGCATACCACCACCGTTTTAAATCATGGCTAGACCGCTTTCATGGTGTAGCCACCAAGTATTTACCTAATTATTTGGCTTGGTGCAGAATTATGGATCGGAACCTCAATCTAACCCCTGAGCAATTGTTACATTCTGCTCTGGGTGATTTTCAATACTTAACGGTGACATAGCCTAGATCAAAGACCTGGCCCTAAAGTTTCTAAAAGTTCTTACTTATTTGTCAATAAACTCGAAATTCGGAACCTGCCCACGGTTTTCCTTTCTTGAGGAAAAGAATCGAATTTATGTGCTCCTCATCCTTTGTATTTAGCGTTAGCAAGTGAACCAGAAAAGTGGCGGGCAAATTACCGTGAATTTTTTAAATATCCAATCGAAGGTCAATTATTTGGAGGTATTCGAATTGCGACAAACCAAGGCATGATAATCGGTAATGAAAGGTTTACAGCGGAAATTGAGAAATTAACAGGGCGGAGGATGACAACAAAAAATGGGGAGACCTGTTGGCTGGCGGAATGAAAAAGTAAATAAATAATTTAAGTTTACTCTGGCCCTGATTATGTCAGTTATTTGCCAGTTATTTAACTTGATCATTATATATTGACTACTTTGATATAAAAAAACTAGTAAACATTGTTATACTGAACTAGTTTACTTCTAAAAAGATAATACTTAATTAAAGGTTTTATATGATGCTTGCGAACAAAATTTCTCTTTCGAACAGTAAAGCCAGCTATATTTTATCAGCGATACTTTTGCTATTTTGTACAGCACCGTTTGCCAATGAGCGTATCGGTTTGGTTAAAACCTATACGCCTGATGGTTTTGTCGTACGGCAAGGAGTTGAAACAGCTTTGCAAACCGGCTCGGATATTTTTCAGGGCGACACGCTTGAAACAGGATCGGAGGGTGCTATTGGTATCATTTTTAAGGATGGTGCCGTATTAACGCTAGGACCGAACTGTAAACTAAGTATCGATAATTTTCTTTTTAATCCCAGCGAAAAGAAAGTTTCTTTCGTTTCGCGGATAATAAGGGGTACGGTTGCGTTTGTGTCAGGCGCCATTGGCAGAATTTCCCCTGATTCCGTTCAATTTCAAACCCCAACCGCAACACTCGGTTTACGCGGAACCAAAATTTTAATTGAAGTGAAGTAGCGTTTTTATCCAAATCGATTTATCGAGTTTAATTTATGAATATGAAAATAATCTTTAACCTGTTGATAGCCTCTTTCTTGATCGGATGTAGCGGAACAACAGTTGTTTTAGTCCCCGATCCTGACGGTAAAGTCGGTGAAGTCTCTCTTGCTACAGAAGGAGGAACGACTCTGCTGTCTAAAGCAAATGAAAGTGCGCAGGCGCCAGAAGCCGGCCAGGCGCCCACTCAAGCAGCTGTATTAAGCGCAAAGAAAATCAATGATATGTTTTCCGAAATCTTGGCTAATGAACCGACGCCTCCCAAACGTTACCGTTTGTATTTTTCGACAGGAAGCGCTTCATTGACAGCTGAAACCAGAGCGGAAATCACCAAAATCATAGTGTCTATCCAAGATCGAAAATCCTGTGATCTAAGTGTCATCGGGCATAGTGATCGGGTCGGCGATAATAAAAGCAACAAAGGTATTTCCTTAGTGAGGGCCGAAAATGTCGCCAAGGCTTTAACAGATAACGGTGTGGACAGAAAATGTATGGATATTCGCTATTATGGTGAAAACGATCCTGCTGTTCCTACCGCCGACAATGTCGCGGAAGAACGTAACCGACGCGTTGAAGTTGAGATCCGATAAGCGCTTTGTAATGCCTCCACAGATTCTTCAAAAAACACAGTTGGACGGTCTGACTCCGCAATTCTCTAAATCAGAAGAAAAAATCAATACAATTCTATTTGGAACGGCATTAACACTCTTACTATTGATACTCGGCGTAAAATTTCCAAACATCGTCGAAAAAATCAATAATGAAGTCACTGCGGTCCAGATCAGATTATTACCGGAAACACCCTTGTCCCGATTACCCGTCATCGTGGAAGTGGATGAAAAAAGCCTTGTTGAGTATGGCCAATGGCCATGGCCTCGCTATCAAGTGGCGCAATTGCTTGAAGCTATTCAACGAGCCGGTGCTCTTAGTGTTGCGATTGACGCCGTGTTTGTTGAAAGAGATAGAACTTCTCCGCTGGAGATTCAGCGCGTTGCCGAAAGAGATTTTGGGCAATTTTTTTCGTTAAAAGGGATCGATAAAGCGCTCTGGGACTACGACTATGCTTTGGGGGAAACATTAAAGTCCGGGCCTTTTATACTCAGTTATTTTTTTTCCAATGACAAACCTTACCAAAAGTCCTGTCAACCGAAATCGGCTGGCGGTGCCTGGTTTTCAGCCGGCGGGGAAAAGCAGTCGTTGCATGTGCCAGCGCCTCAGAATGTTTTTTGCAATATAGAAGTACTGCAGCTGGCGGCCAAATATAGCGGGTTTATCAACTCCAAGGTCGATGCCGACGGACTTTATCGCGAGTCGCCATTGATCATCGAATACAATGGTCAGCTTTATCCGAGCCTGGCCTTACAGGCTTATTTATCAGCAAAAAAAATCGACCACTTTTTAGTTTCAGCAAAGGAAAGCGGTTTGACTTTACAGGCGGGAAAAATCCAGATCCCGCTCGATCATGCAGGCAATTTACTGGTTAGATTTCCGAAATCCGAACAAACCTTCGAAAAAATATCTGCATCCGATGTTCTTTCCAATAAAATCGGAACAAGCCGCTTGAAAGATAAAATCGTCATTGTCGGTTTTTCAGCTACGGGTTTACATGAGGTTCGTCCTACCCCTTATGCGCCGCAGTTTTTGGGTGTTGAAGTGCATGCATCAATCATCGACAACTTATCCCGGCATAATTTCTTGCATCGGCCCGACTATGCTAACGGATTGGAATTGTTTTTAGCCACAATGCTTGGACTTGTACTCTTTATCACTTTAGCCAGTGCAGGGCCAATCACACTTACGATTGTCCATTGCCTGATAATTTTCTTGCTTTTCGCCGGATCGCAATCTCTTTTAGCTTTGTCCGGAATGGTCGTCTCACCCGCGCTACCCGTTATCATGGCCTTGGTAACCTTTTTATCACTGTCATTAATCAAATACGCACAAGAAAGTCTTCATACCAAACGAATGAACTTAATGGTTGCCAGGACTCAAGAGGGCATTATTCAAAGCTTCAGTTCTATGTCAGAGTTTCGAGACCCCGAAACTGGCGCTCATATTCGGCGCACTCAACATTATGTCAAAGTGCTGGCGACTCATCTACAGCAACATCCAAAATTCCAAACGGAGCTGACAGACGACATCATTGAGTTATTCTTTAAAGCTGCTCCTCTCCATGATATTGGTAAAGTCGGTATTCGCGATAACATTCTGCTTAAACCCGGTTATCTTGAAAGTGACGAATTTGAAATCATGAAATCTCATCCACAAATTGGGGCCGACATCGTCGATGCTGTTGCGGCTCAAAGCGGCTGGAATCCTTTTATGCGGATTGCCCAGGAAATTTGTTTATCGCACCATGAAAAATGGGATGGCAGCGGCTACCCCAAGGGATTAGTTGGCGAAGAAATTCCTCTGTCCGCCAGATTAATGATGCTTGCTGACGTCTATGATGCCTTAATCAGCAAACGAGTTTACAAACCAGCGTACTCGCATAATAAAGCTAAATCGATTATTCTCGAGGGCAAAAATAAGCATTTTGACCCTCTGGTCGTAGACGCTTTTCTAGCCACTGAAAATCAGTTTTTGGAAATTGCTCTCCAATTTCTCGACAGCGACGATCAGCGACAGACCTTGCTCTCCGAAGTATAAGCTCTACTACACAATTAAGTATACGCTAGGGGCCGGTCGCGAATCACGGCCTGCACCTATGTGTGGCTTAATTGTGTGATTTTTTGCATAGCCCGTTGGTTTAATTCCATCGATAACAAAACGTCGGTTATGACATTCGCTGTTTTTCATTTTATTTGTCCGTAATCGCAACGCTGTAAAAATGCATGCAACACCCTTATATGCAGCCAGTTTTCGGCTGGATCATCATAAAATAACCAGCATTTCAACCTTATCTTTTTCCAGACAACTGATGGCTTCAGGGTATTTTGCGCTGAATTATTCGATACAGTTATCACAGGCTTTACAGGCTTTATCCGTTATTGGCATGGTTGCGCGAAGCAGGCTTGTAAAACCCGGAGTGTTTATACTTAAATCGCAGGATCTGTAGCGTATAATATATTCTTTTACCGGATTGATGAGTAGATAGGATTATATGAAACTGGGACTACTGGCGGGTACACATTCCGGTTGCGGAAAAACCACCCTGATGCTGACATTATTACAATATTTAAAAGCTCGGCAGCACAGTGTTGTTTCTTTTAAATCCGGGCCTGACTTTTTAGATCCTTTGTGGCATCAGGTGGTAACAGGCAGGCAGTCTTATAATGTTGATACCCGTATGATTGGTGTGCAACACTCTGCACAGCTCATTGCCCAGCAAGCTGCGGTTGCTGACTGTGGGTTGATAGAAGGCGTGATGGGTTTGTTTGATGGACGCTCGGGCGTTGGTGGTAGTGGTTCCAGTGCTGAACTGGCGCAAGCTTTGCAGGTACCCGTTTTTCTGGTGGTGGATGCCGGGGGTATGAGCGGGTCAATTGTGGCTATGGTCAGTGGTTATGTTACATACGCACAAAAAATGGGCGTAACTATTGCCGGAATTATAGCTAACCGTGTTGGCAGTAAGCATCATGCAGGCTTATTAAGCGAGGCTTTATCTGATTATCAGCAGCCTCCCCTGGTCGCCTGGATGGAAAAAAGCGCACCTGTGTTACCTGAGCGACATTTGGGATTAGTGCAGCCGTCAGAAGTTCAACTACCGGATTTTTTACCTTTTCTGCATATTGAAGTTGATAATTTTGTGGATTTTTTGACTGAAACGTTATTTGTGCCGCCTGAGCCTGTAAAGCAGCAAGGCCTGTTAAAAAACAAGAAAATTGCTGTGGCTAAAGATGCGGCCTGTTGTTTTATTTATCCGGCTAATCTGGATTTTTTACGTGAGCAAAGCGCAGAGATTTTATTTTTTTCACCGCTTGCAGGTGAGGCGATTCCTTATTGTGCTGATACACTATGGCTGCCGGGCGGGTATCCGGAGTTATTTGCGCAAGCTCTGTCGGTATCAAATACCTGGCTTTCCTTGCGTGATTTTATCGAGGCAGACAAACCTGTATTAGCCGAATGTGGCGGTGCAATGTTACTGGGTGAGTCTTTAATTGATCTTGATGGGCGTTCGTGGTCGATGGCGAATATTTTACCTTTTCGTTCGAAAATGCAAACAAAACTGGCATCTTTAGGCTATCGGGAAGAAGCGGCAGGGGTTAAGGGACATGAATTTCATCATTCAGTACGCAAAGCAGAGCAATCTTTAGAGCCTTGTTTTCAAGTTGAGCGGGGAGACACAGGCGTACGCTATAAGAATTTACGCGCTTCTTATGTGCACTGGTATTTTGCCAGTGCACCAGAAGTTATAACAAAGTGGTTGGGTGGTAGTCAATGAAAGAGAGAGAGCGTCGTCAAGGCATCGTTGTAGTCAATACCGGAGAGGGCAAAGGGAAATCTTCAAGTGCTTTCGGCATGGTATTTCGTGCTGCCGGCTGGGGCATGAAAGTGTGTGTGATTCAGTATATTAAGGGCAAATGGCAGACTGGCGAACAAAAAGCATCAGAACGTTTTGATAATATCGAATGGCATGTGCTGGGGGACGGCTTTACCTGGGATACTAAAAATCCGGAACAGGATATTAAAACCAGTCGTGAAATCTGGGAGTTTAGTAAGCAAAAAATATTATCTGAAGAGTATGATTTTGTTTTATTAGATGAAATTAATTATTGTTGTGGCTATCACTGGATTTCAGGGCAGGAAATTGCGGATTTTATCGCACATGAAAAGCCACCCTGGATGCACCTGGTATTAACCGGACGTAATGCTGCACCTGAAGTGATTGAAGTGGCGCATACGGTAACAGAAATGACCAAGATTAAGCATGCCTATGCACAAGATATTAAGGCGGCACAGGGCGTGGAGTTTTAAATGAACCTAGCAACTATATTTGCGGGGCGCGGCTTGCTGAAAAGTCAGAAACCAGGTGTTTCCAGCTATATTGAAATCTGAATTAATCTATTTTTAAATAATAATGAAAGCACTTTATCCAGAAATTGAACCGTTTAATACTTTTTTTCTTGAAACAGGAAGCCTGCATAGGATATATGTGGAGCAATCCGGTAATCCAGAGGGAATTCCAGTTGTTTTTTTACATGGCGGCCCCTGTTCAGGTACACGACCAGGACAGCGCTGTTTTTTTGATCCCGATGTGTATCATATTATTTTATTTGACCAGCGTGGCTGTGGTTTATCCTTGCCTTTTGGCGAGCTGGAGAATAATACGACACAGGATTTAATCGCGGATATGGAGCGCATTCGTCAGCAGTTAAATATTAAACAATGGCTATTATTTAGCGGTTCCTGGGGGAGTGCTCTAGCCTTGCTATATGCACAGCAATATACTGAATATGTTTCAGGAATGATTATCCGTGGAGTATTTTTAGCGCGGCAGCAAGACCTGGATTGGTTTGTTAGAGACGGTGCCAGCCGGATTTATCCTGAGCAATATCAGTGCTTGCTAGACAGTACGCCGGGGCATAATATTGACTTGTTATATACCACTTTATGGTCCGATGATGAGCTCGCTGTGCGGCGTGTCGCCCAGGCGTGGATACAGTGGAGCAGCAAGGTTGCAGTAGGTGAGGATTATCAAAAAGTTGATCAGCCCGAGCACGTGACGCAAAAAATGGTCGATCAAGTTAAAATGGAATTGAATTATGCCCGGAATCAATATTTCATTACAGAAAATCAAATACTGGAAAATTGCACCAGTTTACAAAATATCCCCTGTATTATCATTCACGGGCGGTATGATTTTGTTTGCCCCATGGCTGCCGGATTGAGCTTATCCAGGGCGTTGCCGAAAGCTGAGTACAGAATATTGGAACACGCCGGGCATATTGCACAAGGTGATGAAATGATCGATGCCCTTGTCGATGCAAGTGATCAAATGGCCACGAGATTAGCTTTATCCTAAAAACCGCTGTTGACCGTTTTAAAACACTATAAGCATCTGAATATTGAATATAATGATCGTTAATACTTGTCACCTGTTGGGTGTAGATACTCCACTTCACGGTTTTGTGAATAAATCTGAGCACGAAATCCATTTTCTACTGCGGTTTCTAAGATTATGAGTGAGCAAAAAAAACGCCTGGTTATCGCCATGACAGGTGCGACTGGTGCAATTTATGGCGTCAGAATGTTGCAAGTGCTACAGCAACAGAATAACTGGGAATCGCATCTGGTGATTTCAAATGCGGGTTTGGTAAATTTAAAATATGAACTGGATATGCCGCGTAAAGAGCTATATGCCTTAGCGGATATCACGCATGGTGTTGATGATATTGCAGCGTCTATTGCCAGTGGATCTTTTAAAACAGAAGGCGTAATTGTTGCACCTTGTTCGATGAAAACTTTAGCGGCGATTGCGCATGGTTTTGGGGATAATCTAATCTCGAGGTCGGCAGATGTGGCTTTAAAAGAGCGTCGTCGTGTGGTGATTATGCCGCGAGAAACACCGTTAAATCTGGCGCATATTCGTAATATGGCAAGTGTAACTGAAATGGGTGGTATTATTTTTCCACCGATGCCAGCGTTTTATAATAAGTCTAATTCAATAGCAGCAATGGTAGATGAAGGCGTCGGGCGGGTCCTGAATCTATTTGGGGTAAATGTTGAGGGTATGTTTGCGCAGTGGGAAGGCTTGTAATTAACTACAACTGAATTCTATGCTGGGGCGTTAACCGAATAACAGAGGGTTTTATGCAAATACTAAAGCAATACTCGATAGTGCTTGATGCCCCTTGGTTGGGTAATGGTTAAAGAATTTTAGATAATAGTTTTGAGGAAATCAGGATTAATTTGTGAAATATTACGGTTTATTATTGCTGGGAATCTGGCTAATTACACGCAGTTTACTGGAGCTGTTGAATGTTCATTTTTCTTATGACAAGATTGTACTTGCCTGCATCGCTATCGCTGCTGGTGTATTTTTATCAACCCATGAACTTAAAGAAAAACTGGAAAGTATAGGTATACTACTGCTTGGAATATGGTTGATTATAGGGGCTGCTATAGTGCTGTTTAAGTTTACTATTCCGTCGAGTCACCTGGTAATGCCGATTCTGGCTTTACTTGCGGGTTTGCTGCTGATTATAAGAAGATAAGTTATAAGTTTAACCAACGCTGAAATCAAGACATAGGTTTACGCATAAAAATGCGATAACACATTATTTTATCAAGAGGTGATCATTGAAAATATTAACAATACCTTTAAAACAAAGCCTGAATTTTATATTACTCAGTATCTTTACGGTGTCTATAAGTCCGGCGATAGCTAATTCTGACAAGCAAGCCATGGAAGCTGTTCAAAAAGCCCGTCAAATGACTCGGCAAGACGATCATTCAGCACATCTGACACCCGTTGACGAGAGTCAAAAATTTCGGGGAGTGTATTATGGTTACCTCCCATGCAAAGACTGTGCTGGTACTAAAATGACGCTGTCATTAAAAAATAAAAATAATTACTTGCTGGTGACTCAGTATGCAAAAGCCTCATCCAGGGAGTATTACGATAAAGGTAAATATACCTGGGATGACAAAACGCGTACTGTTACCTTGGTATCGCGCAAGAATTCAAGCATAAGTAAATACAGTATTATAGATGAAGGAACACTTGTTCCGTTTACTGTTGATGGAACACCCAGGGTCGTTGATCAGGATGAATATGCTCTACGCAGAAGCGATACTGTAGAATCCCGTGAAGTGCATATTCATTGATATAGGTTTTAATCGGTAGCAACGTACAAAACGAAATTTAAACTTGTAATACAGAAGGTATCTATAACAGCTGCTTTCTGCAGGCAATTACACAAATGGTGCATTTGCTGGCAATTATTGAGAGATTATTAATGTTTTGCTGCTGCCTTAATTACTATTAATAGATTTAAGTTATAGGTATAACATTGATAAAAAAGACCAGCTTTTCGCTTATAACGCTCGCTCTCCTTGTGACGGCCAATTTTTTTTTCTGGGCTTACATAAACCGTCCTGATAAAGTGCAGTCATGGGTGGGGCCAATGATGGGTGTATCCTTCAACCCCATGCGTGCGGATAATAATCCCACAAAAGGTATTTATCCAAGTGAAGCGGAAATTAATGACGACTTGTCTTTACTGGTTGGACGCGTCCATGCTGTGCGCACCTATAGTGTTCAGAACGGTCTTGAACGCGTTCCTGAACTTGCGGCACAGCATAAACTAAATGTCACCGTCGGCGCTTGGATCAGCAGCAACCCTGTAGAAAGTCAAAAAGAAATAGATGCTTTAATCAGTATTAGTCGTAATAAGCATGCTGATAATATTGTGCGTACGCTGGTCGGCAATGAGTCTCTTCTGCGTAAAGAAGTGACCGTAGATGAACTCATTGCTTATCTTAAGCAGGTTCGTAAACGAACATGGCGTCCGGTCAGTACATCAGAAACCTGGGATATATGGTTAGCCCATCCCGAACTAGCCAATGAAGTCGATTTTATTGCGGCCCATATTTTGCCCTACTGGGAAGGCATTCCAGCTGAAGAAGCAGTTGACTATGTATTCAACCGTTATCAAGCCCTGCGTGATGCTTTTCCTGATAAACCTATTGTCTTAACCGAAGTTGGCTGGCCTTCAGATGGCCAGCCAATACGTGGTGCAACGGCCAGCAAAGTCAACCAGGTTAGGTTTCTCCGTGATTTCCTGAATCGTGCAAAACAACAAGGATTAACTTACTATGTAGTAGAGGCGTTTGATCAGCCATGGAAGCAAGACATCGAGGGCTCTTCAGGTGCTTACTGGGGTATATTTACTGCAGATCGGGAAGCTAAATTTCAAATGCAAGGCGATGTGTTTAATATGCCTGACTGGCGAGACTGGGCGTTAATAGCGGCTATTTTAAGTATGCTGCTCATGACTCTGTTTTTGTTTACCCGGGTCAATATGAAGCTATCTGGAAAGATTTTTTTTGGCATTATCGCCAATCTTTCTGCCTCAACAATAGCATGGACAACATCCATAGGTGTAAGCCAATATCAAACGACACTGAGTCTGGCCCTGTGGATTATATTGCTGCTCATGCAGGCGATGGCGATTCTTGTTTTACTGGTGGAGACGCTGGAAATTTCCGAAGTGCTCTGGAGCTCAGGAGGACAACGCAGCTTTAAGCCATTATCAGCGCCCAGTGATTTTGTTTACCCAAAAGTCTCATTGCATGTCCCTATTTATAACGAACCGCCTGAGATGGTCAAACAGACTTTAGCGGCATTGGCTAAGCTGGATTATCCAAATTTAGAGGTATTAATTATTGATAATAATACCAAAGATCCTGGCGTATGGCAGCCTGTTGAAGCTGAATGCAAACGACTTGGATCAGTTTTTCGTTTTTTTCATCTGGATAACTGGCCAGGCTATAAAGCCGGAGCTATAAACTATGCACTGACACAAACAGCGAAAGATGCGGAAATCATTGCTGTAATTGATAGTGATTATATTGTCGATCCAAACTGGCTAAAAGGTTTGGTGCCTTATTTTTCCAAACAAGACGTGGGTTTTGTACAAGCACCTCAAGATTACCGCGATTGGAGAGAAAATAGCTTTAAAGCCTTGTGTCACTGGGAATATGCGGGATTTTTTCAGATTGGTATGGTGCAACGTAACGAATCTAATGCGATTATCCAGCATGGCACTATGACTTTAGTGCGCAAATCGGCTTTAGAGTCGGTTGGTAGCTGGGGTGAATGGTGTATCTGTGAAGATAGTGAACTCGGATTGCGTTTATATCGCGCTGGTTATGATTCTGTTTATGTGAAAGATTCATTGGGTCGCGGGGTAACGCCGGATACCCTGTCTGGTTATATGATTCAGCGTCATCGTTGGGTTTATGGTGCAATGCAAATCCTCAAACATCATTGGCGTGCCTTGTTAAGGAGCAAGCAGTCATGTTTAACTCCCGCACAGCGATATTATTTTCTTGCCGGATGGTTGCCCTGGTTTTCTGATGCTTTAGCGTTATTATTTACTTTTGCCAGTTTATTGTTGACCATCAACATAATGTTGGATCCTGTACACAGCGAACTTCCAGTAAATGCCTTTATATTACCGACCATTGGTTTATTTGGCTTTAAAGTTTTTCGAACTATCTGGCTGTATCATGCGCGTGTAGGCTGCTCAACACTGCAAACATTAGGCGCTGCACTTGCCGGCCTCGCGTTGACTCATACCGTAGCGAAAGGAGTTTGGCAGGGATTATTTACCTCAGGTCGTCCTTTTATGCGTACCCCTAAATTTGAAAAATCCAGACCTTTTTTAGCTGGCTTGGTCACTATTAAAGAGGAGTTGTGTTTATTGATTTTACTCTGGTATGCAGCCGGTTATATGATGTCGCTAGAGCATTTCGATAATGTTACTGGACAATTATGGGTCGCAGTTTTGCTGGTGCAATCAACACCCTATGCGGCTTCTTTTCTTATGCTTCTGGTTAATATCGCGCCGAATTTATCTTTTAAACAATCAAAGAAGTTAAGTTAGTACTAAAAATACCTATGAAGACTTCTTTAACTGTGATTCCAAACGAACCCCTGTCATCCAGGTTTGCTTATTTGCATACCCATGTCGGCCGGGATCTACGGCTGGATTTTCTTCGCGGCCTGATTATGCTGGTTGTCATAAGCGTACATATGGAATATTTCTCGCTATTTAGCATGTTTGCGTGGGGGCGGATTGGCCATGTGTCCAGCGCTGAAGGTTTTGTCGCTTTATCCGGTATTGTTTTAGGGATCGTTTATAGACGCCGTTTACATCGAGAAGGCTTTAAAAATTGCGCTATAAAATTATGGCAACGCTCATTTCAGCTATACAGAATTAATCTTTTTATCATTTTAAGTATCGCTGTCTTAGGCACAATACCCAGTATTAATATTTTTGAGGTAAGTCATTGGGCATCTCCCGCAGCGCCGGATAAAATCTATTCTCTCTATCCGCCTGCGACAGCCTCCTGGCAAACGATTCTGCAACAAGCTTTGTTACTCAGAATTGGCCCGCACCAATTTCAAGTCATTGGCTTATATGTAGTACTGATTGCTCTAGCACCGCTGGTTCTTTTTTGTTTGCATCACCAGAAAACGCTGCTGCTAATTGTTGCTAGTTGCTTGCTATATTGGATCAATCACAAGCTAAATCTGAGAATAACCGGCGCTGGTTTTGAAAGAGGTTTCCCCACGCTCACCTGGCAGCTCCTGTTTGTCAATGGAATGGTTATTGGCTATCATCACGAAAAGGTGCTGGGATTCCTGATTGATCATAAAAATAAATTCGTGATATTTATTGCCGGACTTGTTTGTCTGGCCTTTATGTTTCTTGCCTTAAATAACCCCAATCCAATATTCTGGCCTTGGCGAACTTTCTCCCTAATTGATCCGGCTTATCACCATGAAATCTATATGACCTGGTTTCAAAAAAACACTTTGGGGCTGGGCCGAGTATTAAACAATATAGTCTTATTTATTGTTTTTTATTATGCTCTGAGCCACTACTGGATGCCCATCAATAAAACGCTAGGCTGGCTACTGGTACCGTTAGGGCAGGCTTCTTTATATGTTTTTATCCTGCACGTTTATTTTATAATACTGTTTAGCAATACATCACTGCCCGGATACAATAATTTTTTCATCAATACCGGAATACATTTGGCGACGATTCTTATTATTTGGGCAATGGTGAAATATCGAGTTTTATTTAACCTTATTCCCAGATAAATTGATCTTGAAATGCTCCACTAGCTTGTATTCAAGTATTTCGCCTTCATGTAGGCTCTGCCACGCTCTACCTTGAATAACTTAATCGCCGCATCAATAGGCAACAAAAGTTTAGCTGAGTTTTTGAAATCAAAATTATCAACTCAGTACAATCCAGGCATCCTGAAGATCGGATAAAACGGTTTTTGGGTAATGAATTGGTTCCTGGGTAAATGTCATGGAAGCGAAGTAACAGTAATTCTTAATCTTGGTGATAGATTAGCTATATTTATCCTCCCTCTCGTGCAGGGATCTCTCATGCTCTGCCTGGCATTTTATACATCGCGCCGCTGTAGGCTGTACTTCAAGGCGCTGATATTTTATGGGAGTGTCACAGTCTCTGCATCGTCCATATTTATCCTCGCTCATTCTCAGCAGGGCAGCTTCAATATCTTTAACTTCCTGAATATGATGGCTAATCACCGCGAGGTTAATATCAACCAGAAAATCAGCCAAAGAGTCATCACCTATATCGTGGACTTGACTGGCAGTTTGGCTATATTCCTCATTATCGAACGTCAGTAATTCCTGTTTAATTTCATCCCGCAATTCCAGAAAACGTTTATCTAATTGTGCTTTTAGTTCCGTGGTTTGTTTTTTTGATAACATAGATATTCTTTTTGTTTTTATGGAAAACGGATTAATCTGGATCAAAAGAGAGCGTTATGGGGGCTACTTATTTTTATACTAAAGTGGCCGATTATAGTGCTCGTAAAATTCACATTACTCAACCTGTTTTAGTTTATTTAGATAGTTGGCGTTATTTTTGAGAGCCTTTGTTCCTTGGCGCGAACTTGTGGGGCGAAGAAATAGCATAGCGTATTTTAACGTCCCATTGTGTGATTTAGGGTCAATGCTCAGCTAAAAAAGGTATTAAATTCCCATGCCATTTAATTGGCTTGCAACATACTTTGCATGGTTATCTGTCATGCCTACAAGGTAATCAATTACTCTTTGGTACATAGGAAATAAATCGGTAGATTTTTCTGGCTTATCACTCCCCATTAAAGCTAATGCTCTCTTGTTTCTGAACGAAAGTGAATTTTCATCTTTTTGATACAGCTCAAATGTAGCTTTGATCAGATTGTCGAGTATGGTCTCTATAATATTATAGGCCCCCAACTCAAGTTCAATCTTTCTATGTTCATTAAATATTTTCTCGTGCCCTAATCTTTTTGCATCCTCTATCCCTTTTTTAAGAGCTGCATCTGAGAATAAAGAGATTAAATCTTTTGGCTGCTTATCACTCATCAATGCTTCGTAGTTTTCCTTAAATACTTCCATTGTATGTACAGCTAAACTATCAATTGCTTTTGCGACCAGCTTGGACACTTTTTTAATATCAGAAAGCGCATCATTGCTGTAAATTTCCTCTACTTCGGTGCAATCACAAAGAAGACTAAAAATAGCTTTGACATCCTCAATAGTTATAATTTCAAGCTCAATAGCATCTTGTAAATCCAGTAATCCGTAACAAATGTCATCAGATGCTTCCATGAGATAAGAAAAAATATGCCTCTTATAAGAACCATCCTCCTTCTTTAGTTCAAGCTCCGTAAACAAAATATCAAAAAACTTTTTTTCGCTGTGAAAATAATTGAATTTTGATTTACCGTTTTCCTCGCACTTATTTGAAGAATAAGGATACTTTACCAATGCACCTAGTGTTGCAAACGTAAGTCGCATACCGCCAAGAGATATATTATTTTCAATTTTACTCACAATTCTAAAGCTCTGTGCATTACCATCAAAATGTTGAAAATCACTTATTTCTTCAGCTTTTAATGACTTTAAAAATTCAGTATCAGCATGTGTGTTAAACCACTCTTTAATGACTTCCTCTCCTGCATGACCAAAAGGTGGGTTGCCAATATCATGTGCTAAACATGCCGTCTGAATAATATAGGCAACATCATAAGGCTCAATTTCTTCAGTAGGATATAGTGCTTTTAGCATTTTTCCACACTGAAGCCCTAAAGATCTCCCGACACTGGCAACTTCTAAACTATGAGTCAGTCTATTATGGACATGATCATTTGCTGATAAAGGATGGACTTGCGTTTTTCTTGACAAGCGTCTAAAAGAATTGGAGAAAATCAATCTATCATAATCTTTTTGAAAACTACTTCTGTAATCAGCTTCATTATTATCTTTATCTATTTTCTCAAAGTTATAAAATCTTTTCTTAGACAATAATTCTTCAATCATAGTATTTCTTTTTATAGTAAAAAATTAAAATAAAGAATGAGTTCCTCAGTTCTTGCCTATTTTGTTTTGCGCGGATTGTACGATCATTTTGTTAGCTTTAATGATTTCTCGAGAGGCAACTGACGTCGCCGCCCAATCTACTACTATATCTACTTTAAAGGGTAAGTCTGATTCATCAAAGGCTTCCTTTAGAATGGCATATTCACTTAAGGAAAGTGCTTGATGGGTGATAATAACTAAATCCAGATCGGAAAATTGTTTGGCTTTCCCTCTAACGCGAGAGCCAAATGCCCATACTTCATATAGGGGGGCATAAGTTTTAAGAATCTGGCTTATTGCTTTCCATTCCTCTGGCTTCACATCAAGTTTTGCTAAAGCCATGCTATCGGTCATTCTTTATTGCTTCTTGCTATAAGTTGCTGGTAGAGGTGTTTGGCTTCGAGCAAAAAATCTGGGGCTATTTGATATACTTGTTCGGCTTTATCTGCATCATAAGTATGACTGCTATTATTTCTCGCTTGGCGATAAGTACGCCATACGAGCCAATCAGAGCGTAGTAAGCCTTTTTCGTTGCCAGTACGAATCAGTTCTTGAAAAGAACGGGTGTTAATGTCCTCGGTACTTGCGGCCGTTTCTTCCAGAAAGCGTTTTAGCATTTTATGGCTGAGTTCATAAGTAAACTTAAAGCATTGAATGACCGAATTACGTAACTGTTCAAATAAGCCTGGATCATTTATGGCTAATGGCGAGGTCGCATAGTCTAAGCTTTTTTCTAGCTGATTAATTGCGTTGGCTAGAGGTGAAAAATCCAGGCTCATACGATTTAATAAGCTTTCGAGTTCTTGCTATTACGGAAAATCAACGGTTTTTCATCGCAGGCTAAAGCCGATTGCCTCGCTGATTCAATGGCCTCATCGACAATATGCTTATCAGGTGATTTGCTACACACAGGATCGGTTTTATACATATCGCCGGTGAGTAAATAGGCTTGGCAGCGACAACCGCCGAAGTCTTTATCTTTTTCATCGCAGCTTTTGCACGGCTCTTGCATCCATTCTGTACCACGGAAAAAGTTAAACGCTTTAGATTCATACCAGATTTCAGCAATACTGTAGTCGTTGACATTGGGGCAATCTAAACCGGGTAATTCTCGTGCGGAATGACAGGGTAGGGCAACGCCGTCGGGTGCAATGGTTAAAAATGTCGTACCCCAGCCATTCATGCAGGCTTTAGGGCGGTCTTCATGAAAATCAGGGATCACATAATAAATTTTCATTTTGCCGGCGACTTTTTCTTTAAAGGCCTGGGCGATTGCCTCTGCGGCTTGGTATTGTTCTTGGGTGGGCATTAATAGGTCGCGGTTGGCATGTGCCCAGCCATAATATTGGGTATTGGCTAATTCAACATAGTCTGCGCCGAGTTTTTCAGCCATGGCAAGAATATCCGCCATTTGGTGAATGTTTTCACGATGAATAACGACGCATAAGACCATTGGGTAGCCGTGTTTTTTTACTAAACGCGCGACTTCTTGTTTGCTGTGAAAAGATTCGGTACCCGCGATATGGTCGTTTAAGTCTTGGGTGCTGGCTTGAATGCTGACCTGGATATGATCCAGGCCAGCTTCTTTTAGCTGGATGATTTTTGCTTCAGTTAGACCGTAACCAGAAGTGATTAGGTTCGAGTAATAGCCGAGGTCACGTGCATGTTGGACTAATTCAGGTAAATCCTGGCGTGTTAAAGGCTCTCCGCCAGAAAAACCGAGCTGTACTGCGCCCATTTTGCGAGCTTCGGACAGCACGCGTTTCCAGTCTTCGGTGCTGATTTCATCGCTATATTTTGCGTAATCAAGCGGATTGGAGCAGTACGGGCATTGCAGTGGACATTTATAAGTAAGTTCTGCTAATAACCAGCGGGGAGGGGTGATGTTAGTTTTGTTGGATCCAGCCATTGCTTAGTGCTACCTCTAAAAAGCCTGAAATATCGTTTCTTAAGCCCGTGGTGGCAAATTTTTCTTCCAAGTCGGCAACGAGTTGATCTAGGTTACGTGTGCCATCGCAGAGTTTTAATATTTCTGCGGAACTTTGGTTTAATTCCACCATGCCTTCAGGATAGAGTATAACATCTTTTTGCTGCGCTTCTTCCCACTGTAGGCGGTGCATAGGGGAGAATTGGATAGTTTGTTCTGGGTTAAGGCTCATGTTATTTTGCTTTGATGTTATTTTAAGCTTGTTTAAAAGCAGGACGGACTTTAGTTGGCTAATGAAAATATTAGCGTGTCTTAAGGACTACAAGCCCACCCTATAATTTAATTAATCTTCAACATTATAATATGGAGGCATATCATTGATATAGGCCATGTACATGGCATCAGCCATGCACCATAGAACATTTAATTTGAATTTCAAAATCTCCAGCATGCGTTCTTGTTGGGCACGGGTTTTATAGTAATCCAGGGTAATTTCTAAACCATGCTCGACATCACGACGCGCTTCGCTTAAACGCTTGCGGAAGTAAATATAGCCTTTTTCCTCAACCCATGGATAAAGTTCAGGCCAATTACTGAGGCGTTGCTGATGAATCTTTGGCGCAAATAATTCAGTTAAAGATGAACTAGCCGCTTCATGCCATTCTGAATTGCGTGCAAAATTAACATAGGCTTCAACTGCAAATTTAACACCCGGTAATACATGCTTTAATGAGGTGACTTCTTCTCGGGTCATGCCGACCGCAATTCCTAACTGTATCCATGCTTCTATGCCACCGGGGTCGCCAGGGTGACCGTCGTGATCCAAAATACGCTGGGTCCACAGAGCGCGTGTTTCGCGATCAGGGCAGTTAGCCAGGATATTGGCATCTTTAATTGGAATCATGATTTGATAATAAAACCGATTCGCAACCCAGCCTTGTAATTGTTTTTTTGTTAGTTTGCCTTCATTCATCAAGGTGTGCATAGGATGGTGAATGTGATAAAACTTTTCCATGTCACGTAATTTGGCTTCAAATTCTTCACGTGTCCAGGGTGTTTGCTCTGTCATAATTATAGCTCGATATTCATATTGTCGAATGATACCTCTATACCGTGTTGGTTCAGTATAGCGCGTTCTTCAGATTCTTCATTTAGAATCGGATTAGTATTATTAATATGGATTAGAATTTTACGTGGCTTTTCTAAGGTATCCAAAAATTCGATCATGCCATCTTTACCTGATTGAGGTAAATGACCAATTTTCCTTGCTAATAATGGGCGGCCAACAGATGCGAGTTCATCGTCCGTCCAAAATGTGCCGTCTACCATTACGCAATCAGCTTCAGACATTGCTTTTTCTACATGGGATTCTATCGCGCCTAAACCGGGTGCATAAAAAGTTGTTTTACCCGTTGATTGTTGGCGAATAACCATGCCGATATTGTCACCTTCATGAGGGTCTTCTCTGTGCGGTGAATAAGGAGGTGCTTTACTTTTAAGTGCTAAGGCGGTGAACTCCAGGTCGTCAATATTAGGTATGGTAAAGGCATCCCCATTTAACGGAATAGAGTGATCATTAACACCACAAAAGTGATCCAGGATATTAAAAATTGGAAAGCCGGTGGTGAGATCTTGCTTCACCATCTCAGTACAATAAATATTCAGCGGATCGCCTTCGCGCAGTATGAGCAGCCCCGTTGCATGATCGATTTGAGAGTCAATGATGACAATCGCTTCTATACCCGTACCGCGTACTTTGTTTTTGGGATGAATTTCTGGAAAATTTTCTAATTGCGCACGTACATCGGGTGAGGCATTAAACAATACCCAGTGTTCACCATCTGATGAAACGGCAATAGAAGATTGGTTGCGTGTGCTGGCTTTGATGGTACCAGCTCTTACGGCTTTACAATTTGGGCAACTACAGTTCCATTGAGGAAAGCCGCCGCCTGCACCTGAACCGAGAACTTTAATTTTCATATTAGTCTAAGGTATCTGATTATTGAAGGAGTGAATGATACGGGATAAAAAATCAGGCAAAAAAAAGGAGGCTTAATAAGCCCCCTTTTTTGATCATAAACCTTAAGTATTAACGGTTATAGATGTACATTGTTACTTCAAAACCAAAACGTAGGTCTGTATAAGCTGGTGTTTCCCATTTCATAAAATATCCTCCGAAGTTATATTTAATTCTTTTTTATGCTAGCTTGATCAAGAAAGCTAGGTCGAAGTATACGATGATCTGTTTTTTTACGCAACTTAATTAAAACAGTTATCAAGAGCATAGATATAAGATTATAGCCTGTAAACTTTGTGGGGTTATCGTTAAGTGCTTTGATGATTTAGCTGATTAATACTTGTGTATAGATAAATAGAGCGTTATATTAAGGACTTGATTAAAATAATAAAAAGAGATAAGGGGAGTAGTTATGGTCGGAGAAATCTTTGAGCTGGTTTTCTTTATGTGGGTTATTGCAATCTTTGCATTTGCTCCATTAGGTTATTTTATTTACATGTATACCATGAAAAGCGGCGAACCATTTGGCGATATTGAACCTCACGGTGATAGTGAGTCCAAAGTTCTTGATTTGGCTGAAACGCTAATTCATAAAATAAAAGGCTTAATAGCTAAAAAGTAAACGTATACATGCAAGGGAGGCAAAGTGCCTGCCTTGCAAATAACTAAAAATAAAAATGCTCTAGTTAGATTGATCTTTGCATGTGGGGCATTGATTATTTTTACGCAACTTCATTTCATTCCATTGCATCGATAAACCATCCAGTAACAACAATCTGCCCTTTAGAGATTCACCAATATTCATTATTAATTTCATAGCCTCCATCGCTTGTATACTGCCGATAATCCCTGTTATCGGAGAAATAACGCCATTTGTCGCACAATTCTGTAACTCTTCACCACTTTCTGCATATAAACAATTATAGCAAGGGCTGTCATCGCCTGCTGCGAAAACGCTTACCTGTCCTTCGAAACGAATCGCTGCACCTGAGACAAGTGGCGTTTTATGTTTTACACACGCACGATTAATTGCGAACCGAGTGCTGAAATTATCAGAGCAATCCAGCACTACGTCTGCTTTAGATACTTCCTTTGCTAATTGAATTCCTAGTAAACGTTGCTTAACAGCAATAACCTTCGTATCGGGATTAATTTTATTTAATGTTTGCCGGGTTGAAATGACTTTATCCGTCCCAATATCCGATGTGTAATGAGTGATCTGTCTTTGTAAATTGGATAAATCTACTTGATCATCATCATAGATGGTGAGTGTGCCAACGCCTGCTGCAGCAAGGTAAAGTGATGCAGGAGAGCCGAGACCGCCTGCTCCAATGATCAGTACCTGAGCATTAAGTAATTTTTCTTGTCCCTCTATATCTATTTGAGGAAGCATGATTTGGCGGCTATAGCGTAACAGTTGTTGGTCGTTCATATTGCTGTGATCTTAAATGAGTAGACTGCAGATGATGCCACAAACTTGACAGACTGCAAAAGCTGTTTATTATTAGCACTCGAACTTAGTGAGTGCTAATAATTTTTTTATTTTGATATTTTTTATTATTTTCAGGAGATGTTATGAATATACGTCCTTTACACGACCGTGTGATTGTTAAACGTGTTGCAGAAGAAACAACAACAGCAGGTGGAATTGTTTTACCTGGATCAGCAGCTGAAAAACCTAGCGAAGGTGAAGTATTAGCCGTCGGTACTGGTAAAGTATTAGATAACGGTCAAGTGCATGAGTTGCACGTTAAAGTCGGTGATAGAGTGCTATTCGGTAAGTACTCGGGTAGCGAAGTTAAAATCGATGGTGAAGAACTGATCGTTATGCGTGAAGACGATATTATGGGTGTTTTAGGTTAAGCCTGAATAATCTATAAAATTCATACTAACATTTAACAAATAATTAGGTAATAAAGACATGGCAGCAAAAGAAGTAAAATTCGGTGATGACGCACGTTCGTTAATGGCCAATGGTGTTAACATTTTAGCAAACGCAGTAAAAGCAACCTTAGGTCCTAAAGGTCGTAATGCAGTTTTAGATAAAAGCTTTGGCGCACCAACAATCACTAAAGACGGTGTATCTGTCGCGAAAGAAATCGAATTAGAAAATAAATTCGAAAACATGGGTGCGCAAATGGTTAAAGAAGTTGCTTCACAGACTTCTGATGTAGCGGGTGACGGAACAACAACTGCGACTGTATTAGCGCAGGCGATTGTAAATGAAGGTTTAAAATCAGTGGCTGCAGGCATGAATCCAATGGATTTAAAGCGCGGTATTGATTTGGCAGTTACTAAAGCTGTTGAAGCTATTATTGCTTCAGCAACACCTTGTATTGATAACAAGGCGATTGCTCAGGTAGGTACAATTTCTGCAAACTCTGATGAGTCTGTAGGGCAGATCATTGCTGAAGCGATGGAAAAAGTAGGCAAAGAAGGCGTTATTACGGTTGAAGAAGGTACTGGCTTGAACAACGAATTAGATGTTGTTGAAGGTATGCAATTTGATCGTGGCTACTTATCTCCTTACTTTATCAATAACCAGGAAAGCATGAGTATCGAACTAGATGATCCATTCATCTTGTTGTACGATAAAAAAATCTCTAATATCCGCGACTTGCTACCTACATTAGAAGGCGTTGCGAAAGCGGGTCGCCCTTTAGTTATCGTAGCTGAAGATGTTGATGGCGAAGCATTGGCAACATTAGTTGTTAATAACCTGCGTGGTATCGTTAAAGTTGCGGCAGTTAAAGCACCAGGTTTTGGTGATCGTCGTAAAGCGATGTTAGAAGATATTGCGATATTAACCAATGCAACCGTCATTTCTGAAGAAATTGGATTATCTTTAGAGAAAGTTGAAATGGATCAATTAGGAACTGCCAAGAAAATTCAGATCACTAAAGACAATACTGTAATTGTTGATGGCGCAGGTTCTGAAGAAAACATTAAAGGCCGTGTTGCACAAATTCGTGCTCAAGCTGACGAAGCGACTTCTGATTACGACAAAGAAAAATTACAAGAACGTCTTGCTAAATTAGCAGGTGGTGTTGCGGTTATCAAAGTTGGTGCAGCCACTGAAGTTGAAATGAAAGAGAAAAAAGCACGCGTAGAAGATGCTTTGCATTCAACTCGCGCTGCAGTAGAAGAGGGTGTTGTTGCGGGTGGTGGTACTGCACTTGTACGTGCTATATCAGCACTTGATGGCCTTGAAGGTATTAATCATGATCAAAAAGTCGGTGTTGATATTTTACGTCGTGCTATGTCTATGCCGTTACGTCAAATTGTAACTAATGCAGGCGATGAAGCGTCTGTTGTATACAACGAAGTAGCTAACGGTACAGGTAATTTTGGTTACAACGCTGCGACGGGTGTCTACGGCGATATGTTAGAAATGGGTATCCTGGATCCGGCCAAAGTAACACGTACTGCATTACAAAATGCAGCTTCTGTTGCGGGCTTAATGATTACTACAGAAGTGATGGTTGCTGATGAGCCATCTGATGATAAAGGTCATGCAATGCCTGATATGGGGGGCATGGGCGGCATGGGTGGAATGGGCGGTATGATGTAAGCTTACACGCTTATTTGTCCCTTTTGCTTTATTAAAAAGCCCCTCTATCGAAAGGTAGAGGGGCTTTTTAATGTCTTGAATTAAGTTGTGGCATTACATTCTGTCAGATAGGAATAAGAGTTAAATTTATGGGCTGTCAATAGCCGCGTGATTTTACGCGCTTTTCTGTACAACGAGATACTCGGTTTATGCCTTACGCCGACTGCGAAGGGTTATGTTAAACGTAACGGTATCTCAACAGGCTGTGTTCCATGCATTTGATAAGCACGTAATTCCAGGACGCCCTTGGTCTTTAGTGAGATGATAATGGTCAGTGCCTCGGGATAAGTACTTAGTTCTATATCAGTGTCAGATGGTATGGCCGGGGCTGTAGGGTGAGAATGATAGATAGCAAATAGCTGCTCATGATTATCACGCATTTGTGCCATTGCTTGAATTTGTTGCTGTGCGTCAAGGTTAAAAAAACGTTCCGGCTGGTCTGCCGTATTTTTAATAGGGTAAACGCGGTAAGGCGTATTATTTTGACTACTGATCAGTCCGCAGACTTCCTGCTTAGATGTTTGCTGGGCATGGTGTAACAGGTTTTGTACAATCTTTCTCGGAATTGCAATTTCTTGGGCTTTTTTTGACATGATATTGTTACTTTAATGTTTGCCATTGCGCGTAGCTTATGCGCGGTTGATTTGATAAATCATGCAGGCATTGAATGTTCTGGTATTGATGTTTTTGTAATATATTATGTACGCTCTGTTTTTGATCGTAGCCATGTTCAAGTATCAGATATCCGTTATTATTTAGATAGCGCTGGCTTTGTTTACTGATAAGCATAATATCTTGCAGGCCATGTTGTTCAGCTATTAGAGCACATTTTGGCTCATGGCAAACGTCTCCCAAATTTAAATGTGGATCATCTGGTGCTATATACGGGGGGTTGCTGACAATAAAATCAAACGATTCATCTGCGATTTGATCAAACCAGTTGCTTTGCAGAAAACGAATGCCTGAGGTGTGGTTGAGCAGGGCATTGTGCTGGGCAATTTTCAGAGCTGCCGTGCTATTATCTACTGCTGTTACTTTAAGTTTTGGATATTCTGCCGCCAGAGTAATGGCGATAGCCCCTGAGCCTGTACCTAAATCAATCAGTTTGGCGTTAGGTTTATGCTGAATAAGCTGCAGGCAGAGTTCGATCAATGTTTCGGTATCAGGGCGGGGAATTAGGACATTAGAATCTACATAAAAATATCGCGACCAAAATTCCCGTTTACCAATGATGTAGGCAATGGGCTGACCTTGCTGGCGTTGTTTAAGTAACTGCTTAAACTGCTCTAACTGCGTCCTGCTTAGTTGCTTTTCAGGCCAGGTGCGTAAATAACTGCGATTTTTTTCTAATACATGGCAAAGTAGAACTTCTACATCTAAGTCAGCTGAGTCTGAAATGTTTTGCAAGGACAGTGCTGAACTTGTAAGTATTGATTGAATGTCTTCCATTTTACGGATTTCTTCCTATTGCAGTTGACTCTTTTAGTTAGGCGCGCGGACTTAAGCGGTGAAGGAATAATTAAGTATTCGCAGCTTTAGTCGGCTCCCGTTAGCCTTCTTCACCTAACTGGGTTAGTAATTCTGCCTGGTGCTCATTGATCAGTGGTTGAATGACATGCTCTAGACTGCCTTGCATAATTTCATCAAGTTTGTATAAGGTCAGGTTGATTCGGTGGTCGGTTATGCGTCCCTGCGGGTAGTTATAAGTGCGAATGCGCTCGGAGCGGTCACCGCTACCGACTTGTAGTTTTCTGTTTTGTGAGTTTTCAGCATGTTGTTTTTCCTGTTCAGCCGATAGCAGGCGTGATTGTAAGACGGCCATCGCGCGGGCCTTATTTTTGTGCTGTGAGCGTTGATCCTGGCACTCGACTACGGTGCCTGTAGGAAGGTGAGTCAAACGAATGGCCGAGTCAGTTTTATTGACATGCTGTCCACCTGCGCCTGAGGAACGGAAGGTATCAATACGTAAGTCACTTGGGTTAATGTCAATATTATCAATTTCCAGAGCTTCTGGCATAACAGCAACGGTACAGGCAGAGGTGTGTACTCGACCTTGAGATTCAGTTTCCGGTACTCTTTGTACTCGGTGCGTACCTGCTTCAAATTTAAGCTGTGAATAAACATCTTGACCGGCGATACGCAGGATGATTTCTTTATAACCTCCGTGTTCGCCACGAGTTTCACTGGTTGTTTCTATATTCCATCCCTTATTTTCTGCATAGCGCATATACATACGAGTTAAATCTCCAGAGAAAAGCGCTGCTTCATCGCCTCCTGTGCCGGCGCGGATTTCCAGGTAAATATTACGATTATCGTTAGGGTCCTGAGGTAATAATAGAACTTGTAATTCGTGTTCAAGTTGCTCCTGTTGCTTCTTTGCTTCGGTTATTTCTTCTTTTGCCATGTCACGGATTTCAATATCTTCTTCATTGAGCATTTCCCGAGCACTACTGATGTTCTCTTCTGTGTCGATGAATTTTTTATAACAGTCAACTAAAGGTGTGATTTGTGCATATTCCTGGCTTAGGGTGCGAAACTTATTTTGGTCACTTTGTACTTCTGGTTGTGACAGCAGAGCGGCAATTTCATCAAAACGTTCGCTCAGGTTTTCTAATTTTGTTTTTATTGAGGCTTTCATTTCATGTTTTATAGTTTGAAAATTTCACGGGCCGCTGCAATGAGGTCGTGACGTTCATTTTCGCTTGCTTTTCTAAGCTGGGTGCAGGGTGTGTGGATTAGCTTGTTAGTTAGCGTATGAGCAAGTTGACGCATAATCTGTTCGGGAGGGCCTCCGTTTTGCAGCGAAGCTAGTGCTTTATGCAGGCTTTCTTGTTGTAGTTGAGACGCTTGTTGACGATAATCAACTATAGTTGACTGTACTTTTTGGGCTTTCATCCATGCCAGAAAATGCTCGACATTAGTATCGATAATTTCTTCTGCTTGTTCAGCAGCCTGACGGCGGGAGTTTAAATTGTCATTAATTATATTTTGCAAGTCATCAACAGTATACAAAAAGACATCATTAAGCGTTTCAACTTCTGGCTCAATATCGCGCGGTACAGCCAGATCAACCATAAAAATGGGCTTATGTTTACGCTTTTTTATCGCACTCTCGACCAGACCTTTGCCTAGGATAGGTAGTTGGCTGGCTGTTGATGAGACGATAATATCTGCTTCTGCAATATGGAGAGGGAGCTCAGAAAGCGCTATTGCATAGCCATTAAACTGGCTGGCAAGGTTATGGGCTTTATCATAGGTGCGGTTGGCAATAATAATTCGACCAATACCATTCTGGTGCAGGTGGCGGGCGGTAAGCTCTATTGTTTCACCTGCACCGATCAGCACAGCGGTTTGTTCGCTTAAATTATCAAAAATTTGTTTACTAAGCTGGACTGCAGCGAAGGCAACGGAGACAGAGCTGGAGCCGATAGCTGTGTCAGTGCGTACTTTTTTTGCAGTGGAAAAAGTGTGCTGGAAAAGTTTTCCGAGGTTTTTGCCTAATGTGCCCGCTTGATTTGCCGTCTGATAGGCGGTTTTCATTTGCCCTAAAATCTGCGGTTCTCCAAGGATCATGGATTCCAGTCCACTGGCGACACGAAAAATATGCCGGATTAATGCGTTATCAGTATGTGCATAGAGAAATGGCTGGAATTCAGTCTGCTTTAGTTGGCGGTTACGAGAAATCCAGTCGATCACGGCCTCAATATTATTATCCTGAGTGGCGCAGTATATTTCAGTGCGATTGCAAGTTGATAGAATGGCTGCTTCGGATATGTGTTGTTGCTGGCATAGGTCTGTGACCGCATCGTACAATATCTCTGTCGGAAATGCTAGGCGCTCCCTGATTGAAACGGGCGCAGTAGTATAATTGATGCCTAGAGCAAGGAGTGTCATTTATGCTGGATAGTTTAAGGTTAGCGAAGGTGCTTATATCATTGGAAATCGTTTATTCTAAGGAATTTTTGCTGGTAAGCCAAATGGAATAAAAAATCAATGTGTTTCGGTGCTGTTTGTAAAAAAAATCTAAGCCCCGGGAAAGTCGAAATTGTTCTGTTTATTGTTGTTTGAAACTGAGTTTGCATGAATATATGCGGGTAATGTGGCAGTTATTAACATGCGGTGCTTGTGTGTAGGCTATATATTAATATGGGGCTGATTTTTTCATTGACGGTAGTCATGTAGGCGCGAAAAGGAGGCCGTATCAATATTTATATTTAATGCGTATAATTTACTTTGTGCATACAAGGCCAGTTCAAAGTTGTATTACCTGGGTCTGCGCAAATATTCTGGTGCCGATAGCAACTCAAGCCTAAGCCAATATTTTTTTACAATGGATTTAGGTTAAATTTTAAGGAAATTTCATCGATGGTTTTAAAAGTAATGATGCTGCTAAGTTTTTTTATATTGTCAGCGTGTGTAACGAAAAATTCCCAAAGTTTAAGTAACCCGCCTGCAAAGGAAAATGAGCCAAAGCTAGTTAGTGTGGAGCAGCAGGAAAGAAAGACAGAAATATCTCCTGATGTTTTGTTTTTATTAATGACTGCTGAAATTGCAGGGCAACGTGGGCAATATGATCTGGCATTGGATGGTTATTTACGGGCATCTGAACGCGTTAAGGATATAAATGTTATTCAGCGGGCGGCAAAAATTGCATTGTATTTACAGGATGATGTGAAATTAAAGCAAGCTGTGGATTTATGGCTAGAAGAAGATCCGAATAGTCTGGAGGCTCGGTATCTGGTGGCTGTTGCAGCATTAAAATCGGGAGATCAGCAAGAAGCATTTAATAATATTGAATTTATTCTGCTTAATGACGCAAGTAATTTTGATGACCATGCTATTTCTATGATTAAGAATTTATCTGATCAGCAGAGCATGACTTTAGCATATCAGGTATTTTCTGAGTTAAGCGGTAAATATCAAGACAATGCCAAGCTGTATTTTATTCTGGCGTTGATGGATGTGCAGTCTCATAAAATAAGATCTGCGCAAATTAATATCTCTCAAGCTTTGGAGCTTGAGCCACAATGGCAGAAAGCTTTATTGTTGCAAGCTCAACTCTATATTACGCAAGGAAAGTTTGCTGAAGCGACAGATGTTTTACAGCAGATAAATAAGCTTGAAGAAAATGTGCAAATGCAAGAGCAAATAGCGCAGTTATTGATACAGCAAGGACGATTTTCTGAAGCAGAAACTATTTTGCAGGATTTGATTGATAAATACCCTGAAAATAATGAGTTACGGTTTAAGCTCGCATTAGTTTACCTGCAAACTGAGCAGGAAGAATCTGCACGTAATATTTTGCAGGATCTGGTCAATGAAAAAGACTATAAAGATAAGGCTTCATTTTATCTAGGCAGCATGGATGGCAAGGCTAAACGCAATGATGAGGCTTTGGTATGGTTTGACTCAATTGGTATCGGGCCGTATAAATATGAAGCAAGAATTAGTTCAATTTTGATTTTAATGGATGATAATCGCTTTCAGGAAGCTGGCGCAAGATTGATAAGTTTAAAAAAAGAGTTTCCAGAAAAAACGATGGACTTAGTCTTGGTCGAAGCGGAAATATATACCCAGCAACATTTATATCAGCAAGGTTTTGATGTGTTGACTGATGCACTACTAACTGAGCCGGATAATAAAAAGATACTTTATGCGCGAGCATTAATTGCTGAGAAGTTAGGCGAGCTACAAATATTAGAAGATGATCTCAAATATATTCTGCAAAAGCATCCTAATGATGCTGATATTTTAAACGCTTTAGGGTATACCCTGGTGGATAAAACTACTCGTTATGAAGAAGCGCAAACCTATCTGGATAAAGCGATAGCAATTAAGCCTCATGAGCCTATTATTATGGATAGTTATGGCTGGTTATTGTTTAAACTGGGGCGGTTTGATGAGGCTAGAGAATACCTTCAACGTGCATATAATCTGGAGCCTCAGGCTGAAATAGCTGCGCATTTAGTTGAAGTCTTGTGGGCTTTGCAACACAACAGAGAGGCGAAAGCACTACTAAGCAAGGCTATAGCAAAAAATCCTGATAATGCATTATTAATAGAACTTGAGGCGCGCTTATTGAGCGGTAATTAATGCGCGCAAGTGTATTATGCATGATTTTGTTGGCTTTAGCGGGTTGTGGCTCGATAAAAACCTTTGATGCAGAGCAAGGTCAGCAAATGAGCCAGCAGCAGAGGCTAGACATTCGGCAGTGGAATATGCAGGGTCGATTGTTGATTAAGAGTAATGAAGTTCTGACGGCTAATATTCAATGGCAGCATAATAAGCAAAGAGATGTATTGAAGTTATCGGGTGCCTTGGGTTTGGGGGCCATATTAATAGAGCTAAGAGAGCATGAGATTGTATTGTATGATGCACATGGAGATAAGCAAGTTTCACAGGATATAGATGCATTTATTGCTCGGCAAATAGGTTTTATTGTGCCAATAACGGCTTTGCGGTGTTGGGTGTTGGGTGCATATTTGCAGGGTGTGCCGGTGGAGCAGTTGGGAAATGGCTTTCAACAATTGGGGTGGCGTATTGCTTACGATGAATATATGACTACCTCAGTTGGTGTTTTGCCGCGCAGAATTAAAGTGACAAAAGAAAATATAAAATTAAAGCTGATAGTTGATCAGTGGGAAATACAATGACTGAGCAAAAAGATTCCGAGTTAGGCTGGGGAATACGCTGGCCAGCACCAGCAAAATTAAATTTAATGTTGAGGATAATAGGGCGGCGAGAAGATGGCTATCATCTATTGCAAACAGTATTTCAAATAATTGATCTAACAGATAATTTAACCTTCTGTAAGGCAGAGGATGGTTGTGTTCGATTAAAAAATGCTATCCCCGGGGTAAGGGAGGAAGATGACTTGACGGTGCGGGCTGCTCTGTTGTTGAAGCAAGAAGCCGGATATCAGGGTGGCGTTTGTATAGACATAGAAAAAAACCTTCCAATGGGTGGTGGGCTAGGCGGTGGAAGTTCTGATGCTGCAACTGTTTTGGTGGTTTTAAACCGGTTGTGGCATTTGGGAATTTCTGAGCAGCGCTTAATGGAGTTAGGGTTGGCATTGGGTGCTGATGTGCCAGTTTTTATCAAAGGAACAAGCACTTGGGCTGAAGGTGTAGGTGAAAAACTAACCACGATTGACTTGCCGAATGCCTGGTTTGTAGTGCTTAAACCTCAATGCCATGTAGATACTGGAAAAATATTTTCTGCAAATGATTTGACACGAGACAGTAAATCAATCAAAATAGCCGACTTTAACTCAGGGGAGAATCAAAATGATTGTTCAACTGTTGTTAAGGAACGCTACATTGAAGTAGAGCAAGCTTTGGATAAGCTTGGTGAATATGGACAAGCTAGATTGACGGGGACGGGAGCATGCGTTTTTGTTCAGTTTGGTGATCAGCAGTCTGCACGGGATGTGTATACTAAGTTAGCTTCAAGTAATGAAGTGTATATTGCACAAGGATTGGCTATTTCACCACTGCATAAGCAGATGTGTGAACTCTTTAATATCTAAATTGGGCTGTCGCCAAGCGGTAAGGCACGGGGTTTTGATCTCCGCATACCCAGGTTCGAATCCTGGCAGCCCAGCCATTTATTCTTCCATGAAATCAGATCGGTACTATAGAGGGTGCTCTAAATGAGTAGTGATACTTCAATGATGGTTTTTTCTGGCAATGCCAATAGAGAGCTGTCGGAAGGCATAGTTCGTCGATTGAGCATGCGCCTTGGAATGGCTTCGGTGGGGCGCTTCAGTGATGGTGAAGTGACCGTAGAGATTGAAGAAAATGTCAGGGATAAGGATGTTTTTGTTATTCAGCCAACATGTCAGCCAACAAATGAAAATTTGATGGAGTTATTAGTGATGATCGATGCTTTGAAAAGAGCGTCTGCATCAAGAATAACAGCGGTAATGCCTTACTATGGATATTCAAGGCAAGATAGACGATCGCGTTCGGCGCGAGTGGCAATTAGTGCCAAGTTGGTGGCTAAGATGGTGGGTGTTGCAGGGGCGGATAGGGTGCTAACCGTTGATTTGCATGCTGATCAGATACAGGGTTTTTTTGATATACCTGTGGATAATGTGTACGCGTCTCCATTGTTGCTGGGTGATGTATGGCGTCAGGATTATCAGAATTTAATAGTTGTTTCTCCGGATGTTGGTGGTGTTGTCAGGGCTAGAGCTTTGGCGAAGCGGCTGGATGATGCGGATTTAGCAATTATAGACAAGCGTCGACCAATGGCCAATGTGGCAGAGGTGATGCATATAATAGGTGATGTAAGTGGCAAGACTTGCGTCATGATAGACGATTTAGTTGATACAGCTGGTACGCTATGTAGCGCGGCAGTTGCATTAAAAAAGCAGGGTGCCGTTAAGGTGGTTGCTTATTGTACTCACCCTGTGTTGTCGGGTCGTGCAATTGAAAATTTGCGGAACTCGGTTCTGGATGAGTTGATAGTAACAGATACTATTCCGTTAGGTGTGGAGGCGGCAAATTTAGGAAAAATACGGCAGTTAAGTGTTGCGGATATGTTAGCCGAAACAATTAGAAGGATTGCTATGGGTGAGTCAGTTAGCTCGCTATATGTTGATTGATGATTTTAAGTTATTGTGTTGGTTGTGGAGATTTAGATGTCTAGCGTTTTTGAATTTGTTGCTGTAAGTAGAGAGAATGCAGGTACGGGTAATGCTAAAGCGATTCGTCGTAAAGGTAATGTGCCGGCTGTAATCTATGGTGGTTCGTCAGAACCTGAGTTAATAGAATTAAGCCATAATGAAGTTATGAAAAGACTGGCGAATGAAGCAGTTTATTCGCATGTGTTGCAATTGAATGTTGGTGGTAAGGTGCAAAATGCAATCTTAAAAGATATGCAAAGACATCCTGCAAAAGATACTGTGATTCATATGGATTTCATGCGCATTTCTATGGGCGAGAAAATTAAGGTTCATGTTCCATTGCACTTTATTAACGAGGAGGTCTCGAAGGGTGTTAAGGCGGGCGGAGTTGTGACGCATTCAATGGTTGAATTGGAGGTTTTGTGTCTGCCTGGTAATTTGCCTGAATATATAGAAGTGGATTTGACGGATGTTGAAATAGGTGATTCTGTGCATTTATCGGATATTGTAGTGCCTGATGGTGTTGAAGTGATAGCGCTATCGCATGGCGAAGATCATAACTTGCCAGTTGCCCAGATTATGAAGACGAGAGGGCCTGGAGGTGATGAGGATGAAGAGGCGAGTGATGGAGAGGATGAGTCTGTCGCTGACTAATGGTTAAGCTTCTTGTAGGTCTCGGTAATCCGGGTCAAAAATACACCAAAACCCGGCATAATGCCGGGTTTTTGTTTTTGGATGAACTAGTAAAAGAGAAGGGGGCTGCCTTTTCTCGGCAGGTGCGGTTTTTTGGTGATCTTGCGGAAATAAATATGGGGCTGGGTAAGCTGTACTTATTAAAGCCAGTTACATTTATGAATCGTAGTGGTCAGTCGGTTTCTTCAGTAATGAAATATTACAAAATTAAACCGGAAGAAATTCTAGTTATTCATGATGAGCTGGATTTTGAGGTTGGGGTGCTGAAGTTGAAATTCGGTGGCGGGCATGGAGGTCATAATGGGCTTCGAGATATTATTGCTGCTGTAGGTGTGAGGGACTTCAAAAGGTTGCGCGTTGGAATTGGTCGGCCAAAGCCAGGGATGCAAGTAGTCGACTATGTTTTATCGGATTTTTCCAAAAATGATCTACAGTATATCAAAGAAATATATAGTGATTTTTTTAATTATTTGCCTTTGATACAGAATGGTGATTTTGGCTTGGTTATGCAGAAACTGCATTCTACATAAAAAATTATTAAAAAAATTGACATAATAAAAAAAACCAATCATAATGCCTGTTCTGAACGGAGGGGTTCCCGAGCGGCCAAAGGGATCAGACTGTAAATCTGACGGCTCTGCCTTCGGAGGTTCGAATCCTCCCCCCTCCACCATTCAGAAATGAATTATGCGGGTGTAGTTCAATGGTAGAACTCCAGCCTTCCAAGCTGATCACGTGGGTTCGATTCCCATCACCCGCTCCAAAAAATTAAGCCCATATAGCTCAGCGGTAGAGCACTTCCTTGGTAAGGAAGAGGTCACCGGTTCAAGTCCAGTTATGGGCTCCATTTATACTGATTGTTGCAAACATTTAATTAAGGTCTTTGAAAGATGGCTAAAGAAAAATTTGAACGTAATAAACCACATGTAAACGTAGGCACAATCGGTCACGTTGATCACGGAAAAACGACGCTAACAGCTGCATTAACGAAAGTTATGGCGGAACTGCAGGGTGGTGGTATAGTCAAGGCGTTTGATCAAATTGATAATGCGCCAGAAGAGCGTGAACGTGGTATTACAATTGCAACATCACACGTAGAGTATGAGTCTGAGACTCGCCACTACGCTCACGTAGACTGTCCGGGTCACGCGGATTATGTAAAAAACATGATTACTGGTGCTGCGCAAATGGATGGTGCTATTCTGGTGTGTGGTGCAACTGATGGCCCTATGCCGCAAACAAGAGAGCATATCCTGCTATCAAGACAAGTAGGTGTGCCATATATCGTTGTATTTCTGAACAAAGCTGACATCCTTGCTGATGACTGCGGTGGATTAGGAACAGAAGAATATAACGAAATGATCGAATTAGTTGAAATGGAGCTTCGTGAGTTATTAGACTTATATGAATTTCCTGGTGATGATACACCCATTATAGTTGGATCAGCATTAAAAGCATTAGAAGGTGATACAAGCGAAGTAGGCATGCCTTCCGTCATTAAATTAGTTGAAGCGCTGGATACTTATATTCCAGAGCCAGTAAGAGCAACTGAAGGATCATTCTTATTACCGATTGAAGATGTATTTTCAATCTCAGGTCGCGGAACAGTGGTAACGGGACGTGTAGAGCGTGGTATTGTTAAGGTTGGGGAAGAGATCGAAATCGTAGGCATCAAGCCAACAGTAAAAACGACCTGTACAGGTGTTGAAATGTTTCGTAAGCTTCTAGATCGTGGGGAAGCGGGCGATAACGTGGGTATCCTGTTAAGAGGAACAAAACGCGAAGATGTTGAGCGTGGGCAGGTACTGGCGCATGTAGGTTCAATTAAGCCACACACAAGATTCTCGGCAGAAATATACGTACTGTCGAAAGATGAAGGTGGTCGTCATACGCCATTTTTTAATGGATATCGTCCACAGTTCTACTTCAGAACAACCGATGTAACCGGCGCTGTTGAATTGCCAGCAGGAACAGAAATGGTAATGCCTGGAGATAACGTATCAGTAGAAGTGACCTTGATCGCGCCAATTGCGATGGAAGAAGGGTTACGTTTTGCGATCCGTGAAGGTGGTCGTACAGTGGGTGCGGGTGTTGTTGCAAAAATCATTGAATAATAGCTTTAAGTAAAGTACAATTATTCGTTGTTAGAAGGTTTATGCGTGTAGGTCAGTGGCTCAATTGGTAGAGCAGCGGTCTCCAAAACCGCAGGTTGGGGGTTCGAGTCCCTCCTGGCCTGCCAACTCGCATTAAATATTATTTAATTTCAAGAAGTTCTCAAATAAATTCATCAAATGAATAGTCAGGCAAAGGAAGTTACATATAATTTCGATGTACTAAAATATATTTTGTCTCTTGTGCTGATTAGTGCAGGTGTGGTTGCTTTTTACATGTTCTCAGATTACTCTCAATTGTATAGGGTGCTGGGTATGGTTGCAATCGTTGTTGTTGCGTTAACGATTATGATGACTACGCAAGCTGGTCATCACTCGTGGTCTTTTGCGCAGGAAGCAAGACAGGAAGTAAGGAAGGTAGTCTGGCCTACACGCAATGAAACTATGCAAACTACGCTAATGGTATTTGCTATGGTTATAATCGTCGGATTTATTATTTGGCTTCTAGATACTTTCTTGTTCTGGGCGATTACATCCCTAACAGCTTAAAGAGGTTTAAGGATGGCAATTCGTTGGTATGTTGTTCATGCATATTCAAATTATGAAAAGAAAGTAAAGCAATCTCTGGAAGAAAAAATTGAAAGAGAGGGTTTAGGCAAATACTTTGGAAAAATTCTTGTACCAACAGAGGAAGTGGTAGAGATGCGAATGGGGCAACAAAGAAAGAGCGAAAGAAAATTCTTTCCTGGCTATGTCTTAGTGCAAATGGAATTAACTGATGAAACATGGCATCTAGTGAAGGATGAGCCAAGAGTTTTAGGTTTTATTGGTGGCACTTCAGATCGTCCGGCACCTATTTCTGACAAAGAAGCAGATAGAATTCTAAATAGAGTTGAAGAGGGTGTTAATAAGCCTAGGCCAAAGGTTTTATTTGAGGTTGGTGAAGTAGTGCGTGTTAATGATGGGCCATTTAAAGATTTTAATGGTGAAATCGAAGAAATTAATTACGAAAAAAATAAATTGCGAATTTCAGTGTTAATTTTTGGAAGGTCAACTTCAGTAGAGCTTGCGTTTAATGAAGTAGAGAAAATTTAAATAGCACAACAAAAAAGATTTTTATAACGGTCCTCATCAGTCGATGGGGATTTTTTATCTATGGGGAGCTGAAAAGCGTTATTACCCGGTCAGGAGTATAAAATGGCTAAAGAAGTCACAGCATATATCAAGCTGCAAGTAAAAGCAGGTGAAGCAAATCCAAGTCCGCCTGTTGGCCCTGCATTAGGTCAGCATGGTGTTAATATTATGGAGTTTTGTAAGGCATTTAATGCAAAAACTGCAGATATAGAAAAAGGTTTACCTACGCCAGTAGTAATTTCTGTTTACAGTGATAGAAGTTTTACATTTATTACAAAAACTCCGCCTGCATCAATTTTATTAAAAAAAGCGGTTGGTATAACAAGTGGAAGCAAAACCCCAAATACAGTGAAAGTTGGTAAGGTGACGCGAGAGCAATTAGAAGAAATTGCAAAAACTAAAATGGAAGATTTGAATGCAACAGATATGGACTCTGCTGTGAGAATTATTGCCGGCAGTGCGCGTAGCATGGGTCTTGACGTGGAAGGTTTGTAATGGCTAAATTATCTAAAAGAGCAAAAATTGCTAAAGAAAAAATTGATTCTGAGCGCCAGTATCCATTTATAGAAGCAGTAGCAGTATTAAAAGAATTAGCAACATCCAAGTTTTCAGAGTCAGTTGATGTAAGTGTTAACTTGGGAATAGATGCAAGAAAATCAGATCAAAATGTTAGGGGCGCGACTTTATTGCCTAAGGGATCTGGTAAAACAGTGAGAGTTGCTGTTTTTACTCAGGGTCCAAATGCTGATGCTGCAATAGAAGCAGGTGCTGATATCGTTGGTATGGATGATCTCGCCGATCAAGTTAAAAAAGGTCAAATGGATTTTGATGTTGTCATTGCTTCCCCTGATGCAATGCGTGTAGTTGGTCAATTAGGTCAAGTATTAGGCCCTAGAGGTTTAATGCCTAACCCTAAAGTCGGCACTGTAACACCAGATGTTGCTACGGCAGTAAGAAATGCAAAGGCTGGTCAAGCACGTTATCGTACAGATAAAGCAGGTATTGTACATTGTTCAATTGGTAAAATTGCATTTACAGCAGAAGATATTCAAGAAAATCTGCAAGCATTGATTGCTGATTTAGTAAAAGCAAAACCGAGTGCAGCTAAAGGTGTTTATTTAAAGAAAATCAGTCTATCTACCACGATGGGACCTGGTGTTACTTTGGATCAATCTAGCTTGTCACTCTAACAAGCAGGCTTTGCAAGAGCCATTTATGGCTCGATAAAGTTGCGAATGGTGATTTTTCTATTTGTTACTCTGTTGAAAAAGTCTTGAGAAATAGTTTACGACAGATTCTTTAGTCGTAGTACTCGTTACAAATTATAAAGAATTTTTGGTTGCCAGTTTTATTGGTAGCCATCAAAGACCGTAGGTGCTTAGCTTAAATTTAACCTGCCTACGTAGATGGGAGCTGAAACTGGGGAACTGGTGAATGACCCGTTGGGCGCATCTAAACGAGATGCGGTGTGTAAACCTGATGAAAATCAGTAATAACGGAGAAAGTTGTGGCCTTAGCATTAGATGGCAAAAAAGCTGTCGTAGATGAAGTTGCTCCATACGCAGCCAAAGCGCATTCTGCTGTTGCAGCTGAGTATCGCGGACTAACAGTAGCTGAATTAACTAAGTTACGTACAGTTGCAAGAGAAACAGGCGTTTATTTGCGCGTAGTAAAAAATACATTAGCTAAACGAGCAGTCGCTGGCACTCAATTTGAATGTATGCAAGAGAAGATGGTTGGACCATTGATTCTTGCTTTTTCAATGGAAGATCCGGGTTCTGCAGGTCGTTTAATCAATGATTTTGCTAAAACCAATAAAAAGCTTATTGCTAAAATCGTGTCTATCGATGGGCAAGCATACGATGGCTCAGAATTAGCACGATTAGCAAGCTTACCAACGCGTGATCAAGGAATAAGCATGATTATGGCGTTGATGTTAGCTCCTGTAGGAAAACTTGCACGTACTTTGGTTGCTTTAAAAGAGCAGCGTGAAGGTGGTGCAGAAATTACAGAAAGCGCAGCAGAAGCAGTAGCAGAGTAAGCTTTACAAGCAGTTTAAAACCAATTATTTAGAGGAACAAACAATGGCAATCTCGCAAGAAGAGATCTTGGAAGCAGTATCAAACATGACTGTTATGGAAATCGTTGATTTAATTTCGGCGATGGAAGAAAAATTTGGTGTGTCAGCAGCAGCAGTAGCAGCAGCTCCTGCTGCTGGTGGTGATGCCGGTGCAGCAGAAGAACAAACTGAATTTGATGTTGTAATGGCATCTTTTGGTGCCAATAAAGTTGCAGCAATTAAAGCAGTACGCGGTATTACTGGATTAGGCTTGAAAGAAGCTAAAGCAGCAGTAGAAGGCTGTCCAGTTACATTGAAAGAAGGTGTAAGTAAAGCAGACGCTGAAGCAGTTAAAGCTACTTTAGAAGAAGCTGGTGCTACTGTCGAAATTAAATAATTTTGACAAAATATCATGGGCAGCAATGCCTATAATATGGGCTGGTGATCACTTAAGTGGTCACCGGCCTTTTACTGTTTTAATGCCCCGAATTCAGAAACCTACTCTTGACAAAGGATAAGGACGTAATATGGCCTACACTTTTACTGAAAAAAAACGCCTCAGAAATAATTTTGGAAAAGCAAATGAAGTTCTAGACGTCCCTTATTTGCTGGAAACGCAAATCAAATCTTATGCTGGTTTTTTACAAACTGGTATAAAGCCAGCAAAAAGAAAAGATGCTGGTTTACATGCGGCATTTTCAAGTGTGTTCCCGATTCATAGTCATTCTGGCTATGCTGTTTTGGAATACGTCAAATACAGATTAGGCGAGCCTGTTTTTGATGTGCGTGAATGTCAGCAGCGTGGCGCTACTTACGCTGCACCATTGCGCGTAATCGCGCGTCTGGTTATTTATGATAAAGATGCGCCAGGCAGTACCAAAGTTGTCAAAGATATAAGAGAGCAAGAAGTCTATATGGGTGAATTACCCTTAATGACAGAGAATGGAACATTTGTTATTAATGGTACTGAGCGAGTTATTGTGTCTCAATTGCACCGTAGTCCCGGAGTGTTTTTTGATCATGATAAAGGAAAAACCCATTCATCTGGAAAATTGTTATTGAATGCACGGGTTATTCCGTATCGTGGTTCATGGCTGGACTTTGAATTTGACCATAAAGACTGTGTTTTTGTCAGAATAGATCGTCGTCGCAAAATACCAGCAACTATTCTATTGCGTGCTTTGGGTTATGAGAATGAAGAGATGATCAACATCTTCTTCGAAACAAATAAAATTTTTATTAGTGCTGACAAAATCTTACTCGATTTAATTCCTGAAAGATTAAAAGGTGAGATTGCTACTTTCAATATTAAATCCGGTGGCAAAGTATTAGTAGAAGAAGGAAGGCGTGTAACTGCTAAACATATTAAGCAGATGCAAAAAGAAAAAATTAAGGAGCTAGAGGTTCCTAGAAGTTATTTATATGGAAATATTTTAGCGCACAATATTATTAATGAGGACACAGGAGAGTTAATCGCCAGTGTTAATGATGAAGTTACTGAGGACTTATTAGAGAAGTTAATTGCTGAAGGTGCCAGTGAAATTAATACCTTATATGTAAATGACCTGGATCGTGGTCCCTACATATCTTCGGCGATGCGTGTAGATAATACAACAAATCGTTTAGAGGCATTGATAGAAATATATCGTATGATGCGCCCTGGTGAGCCGCCTACTAAAGATTCGGCAGAAAACCTGTTTAATAATCTTTTTTTTACTGAAGACCGGTATGATTTATCTGCGGTCGGGCGCATGAAGTTTAATCGTCGCCTTGGTATACCCGATTCTGAAGGAGATGGCACATTAAGTAAAGAAGATATCATTAATGTACTAAAAGAATTAATCAACATAAGAAATGGTAACGGTATCGTCGATGATATCGACCATTTAGGTAATCGGCGTGTCAGATCAGTAGGTGAAATGATTGAAAACCAGTTCAGAGTTGGTTTAGTCAGAGTAGAGCGTGCTGTTAGAGAGCGTTTGACGCTTGCTGATTCTGAAGGTTTGATGCCGCAGGAAATTATCAATGCGAAACCTGTCTCTGCAGCAGTAAAAGAGTTTTTTGGCTCTAGTCAGTTATCGCAATTTATGGATCAGAATAATCCATTATCCCAGGTAACGCATAAACGGCGTGTTTCGGCACTAGGCCCGGGTGGACTGGCTAGAGAGCGTGCTGGTTTTGAGGTTCGAGATGTACATACGACTCACTACGGTCGAGTTTGTCCTATTGAAACACCGGAAGGTCCAAATATTGGTTTGATTAACTCGTTGGCTGTATATGCACGTACCAATGAATATGGATTTCTGGAAACACCTTATCGTAAAGTTGAAAATGGCATCGTTACTGATCAGGTTGATTATCTGTCAGCAATAGGTGAAGGTAACTTTGTTATTGCACAGGCAAGTGTACCTGTCGATGAAAATAGAAAACTAGTAGAAGGCCTGGTATCTTGTCGTTATAAAGATGAATTCACTTTAGTTTCATCTAAAGACGTAGATTATATGGATGTATCTGCCAAGCAGATAGTTTCGGTAGCGGCTTCAATTGTTCCTTTCTTGGAGCATGATGATGCGAACAGAGCCTTAATGGGTTCTAACATGCAGCGTCAGGCCGTACCGGTTCTTAAAGCTGAGAAACCGCTCGTGGGAACAGGTATGGAACGCACTGTTGCCAAGGATTCAGGTGTAACAGTAGTTGCAAAGCGAGGCGGAGTTGTTGCTAGTGTCGATGCCAGTAGGATCGTGGTGCGTGTCAATGACACTGAAACTGAGGTCGCTGAAACGGGGGTAGATATTTATAATCTAATTAAATATGTACGTTCAAATCAAAATACCTGTATTAATCAAAAGCCATTAGTCAAGCCAGGAGACCTGGTTGCTGCTGGTGATATTATGGCAGATGGACCTTCAACGGACATGGGAGAGTTAGCATTAGGTCAGAATATGTTAATCGCCTTTATGCCGTGGAATGGATACAACTTTGAAGATTCTATTTTAGTTTCTGAGCGCGTAGTTAAAGAAGACCGGTTTACTTCAATTCATATAGAAGAAAAAACCTGTATTGCTCGTGATACCAAGCATAGCCCAGAAGAAATTACAGCTGATATTCCAAATGTAAGTGAAGAAGCACTTTCTAAACTAGATGAATCAGGTATTGTCTATGTAGGAGCAGAAGTTAAGGGCGGTGATATTCTTGTTGGTAAGGTTACACCAAAAGGTGAGTCGCAACTTACGCCTGAAGAAAAATTACTTAGAGCTATTTTTGGAGAAAAAGCAGCTGATGTTAAAGATACTTCACTAAGAGTACCCGGTAGTATCCGAGCAACAGTTATTGATGTACAAATTTTTACCCGTGACGGCGTAGAAAAGGATAAGCGTGCTCTGGCGAATGAAGCATCAGCAATTAAAAGCTATAGAAAAGATTTAAATGATCAGCTAGCGATTGTAGAAAAAGACATTTATCAGCGTATCGCTAGTGTGATTATTGGTGAAAAGGCACTTTCTGGTCCTAATAGCTTAAAATCCTCAACTGTGATTACTCAGGCTTACTTAGAGGGTGTTAAGCATTCAGAGTGGTCTAATATCAAAATGGTAAGCGAAGAGCTTAATGTGCAATTAGAAGGCTTAGATGCCCATATTGTAAAGTTGCGTAAAGAATTTGATGAAAAATTTGAAATAAAGCGCAAGAAAATCACTATGGGTGATGATTTAGCCCCTGGCGTATTAAAAATGGTTAAAGTTTATTTAGCCGTTAAAAAACGCATACAACCTGGTGATAAAATGGCTGGCCGACATGGTAATAAAGGTGTTATTTCTCGAATTAACCCTATTGAAGATATGCCATATCTAGCTGATGGAACACCTATTGATATTGTTCTAAACCCATTGGGTGTACCATCACGTATGAATGTAGGGCAGGTGCTTGAAACTCATCTGGGCTGGGCTGCAAAAGGGCTAGGCGCAAAAATAGGAAAGATGCTCGAGGCGAAAGCGGCCGTGACAGAAATAAGAAGCTATCTGGATAATATTTATAATAGCAGCGGTCAAAGTGAAGATCTGGGCTCATTTTCTGATGCAGAAATTATTGAAATGGCAGGTAATTTAGTGTCTGGTGTACCTATGGCATCGCCTGTGTTCGACGGCGCAAGTGAAGATGAAATTCGCCATATGCTCGCTTTGGCAGATCTACCGTCGAGTGGACAGACTACGTTATATGATGGCTTGACAGGCGAGGCGTTTGAGCGCGAGATAACTGTTGGTTATATGCATATGCTGAAATTGAATCACTTGGTAGATGACAAAATGCATGCGCGTTCAACAGGTCCATATAGTCTGGTAACTCAGCAACCATTAGGTGGGAAAGCGCAGTTTGGTGGGCAGCGTTTTGGAGAAATGGAGGTCTGGGCACTGGAAGCTTATGGTGCTGCTTACACCCTACAGGAAATGTTAACTGTTAAATCTGATGATGTAACAGGTCGTACTCGTATGTACAAAAATATCGTTGATGGAAATCATCAAATGGAGCCAGGTATGCCTGAGTCATTTAATGTATTGCTTAAAGAAATTCGCTCACTAGCTATTAATATCGAAGTGCAATAAGTAGAGCACTATTGAAAATAGTTATTAGCTAATGAGTTCTGGTTCAGCCAGATAACACACAAAGGGGATAAGCTCTTGAAAGATTTATTAAATTTCTTGAAACGCCAAAATAGAACAGCTGATTTTGATGAAATTAGCATAGGTTTGGCGTCACCAAATCAGATTAGATCATGGTCTTATGGTGAGGTTAAGAAGCCGGAAACTATAAATTATCGAACATTTAAACCAGAACGGGATGGTCTTTTTTGTGCGAAAATTTTTGGTCCGGTAAGTGATTACGAATGCTTATGTGGCAAATACAAGCGTTTAAAACACCGTGGTGTGATTTGTGAAAAGTGTGGTGTTGAAGTCACTTTATCTAAAGTGCGTCGCGAGCGAATGGGGCATATAGAGCTTGCAAGCCCGGTTGCGCATATCTGGTTTTTAAAATCGTTGCCCTCACGGATCGCGCTATTGTTAGATATGACACTGCGCGAAATTGAGCGTGTTTTATATTTTGAATCATTTGTAGTGCTGGATGAAGGTATGACGCCTTTGGAAAGAAAAAAGCTATTAACTGACGATGAATATTTAGATGCGTTTGAAGAGTATGGTGATGATTTCGTGGCCAAAATGGGTGCAGAGGCTATCCATGAGCTACTAAAAACAATTGATATTAAGGCCGAGGTTGATCAATTAAGAGAAGAGATTAATAGTACAAACTCAGAAACCAAGATTAAAAAATTCTCTAAGCGCTTAAAGGTTCTTGAATCACTTTTAGGTTCATCTAACCGTCCAGAATGGATGGTCATGAATGTTTTACCCGTATTACCCCCGGAATTACGCCCTCTAGTACCATTAGATGGCGGACGTTTTGCGACTTCTGATCTTAATGATTTATATAGACGAGTTATTAACAGGAATAACCGTTTGCATCGTTTATTGGACTTAAGTGCACCTGACATCATTATTCGTAATGAAAAAAGAATGTTGCAAGAATCGGTTGATGCATTATTAGATAACGGTCGTCGTGGAAGGGCTATAACTGGAACAAATAGACGCCCTTTAAAGTCCCTTGCCGATATGATTAAAGGTAAGCAAGGTCGTTTCAGACAAAACCTATTAGGTAAGCGAGTCGATTATTCTGGTCGATCAGTTATTGTAGTGGGGCCTACTCTGAAATTGCATCAATGTGGATTGCCTAAAAAAATGGCCCTGGAATTATTTAAGCCATTTATTTTTAGTAAATTACAATTACGTGGTTTAGCGACAACAATTAAAGCTGCCAAAAAAATGGTGGAAAGCGAAGGTGCCGAAGTATGGGATATTCTGGAAGAGGTTATTCATGAACATCCTATTCTGTTAAACCGCGCACCTACATTGCATAGATTAGGTATTCAGGCTTTTGAGCCAATCTTGATCGAAGGTAAGGCAATTAATCTTCACCCATTAGTTTGTAGTGCATTTAATGCCGATTTTGATGGTGACCAGATGGCGGTGCATATTCCACTGTCAATCGAAGCGCAGCTTGAATCAAGAACTTTGATGATGGCAACCAATAATATTTTATCTCCTGCGAATGGAGAGCCAATTATTAACCCATCTCAGGATGTGGTGTTGGGGCTTTACTATATCAGTCGTGAAAAACTTAAGGCGAAAGGTGATGGTTCAGCATTTTTTGATATTAATGAAGTTAAAAGAGCATTAGATGCAAAAGTTGTTGAATTACAATCAAAAATACAAGTAAGAATTACCGAAAAATTAGGTGCTAAAGCCGGTGAAGTTGAGTATAAAACAACTCGTTTCGAAACAACAGTTGGACGCGTTTTAATATGGGAAATTGTACCTGAAGGTATGCCATTTGAAATTGTAAACTGTGATATGACTAAAAAGAACATTTCACGTTTACTTGATTTTAGTTACCGTTACCTAGGAAATAAGGATACTGTAATTCTTGCTGATCAGATTATGTATCTGGGTTTTAAATATGCTACACGCTCAGGAATTTCTTTTGGTATCAATGATATGGAAATTCCAGAAGAAAAAGTAAGTATATTGGCAGAAGCAGAGAGAGAAGTTATTGAAATTCAGCAGCAATATTCTTCTGGCTTGGTAACTGATGGTGAGCGATACAATAAGGTTGTAGATATCTGGTCGCATGCCAATGAAAAGGTAGCCAAAGTAATGATGGATGCTTTGGGTACGGATATTGTCATAGATGATGACGGTAGTGTTTTGAAGCAAAAATCATTTAACTCTATATTTATGATGGCTGAATCTGGCGCGCGGGGGTCTGCTGCACAGATTAGGCAGCTAGCTGGTATGCGTGGTTTGATGGCAAAACCGGACGGTTCTATTATCGAAACTCCGATAACTGCAAACTTCCGTGAAGGACTGGATGTGTTGCAGTACTTTATTTCTACGCATGGTGCACGTAAAGGTTTGGCCGATACCGCTCTTAAAACCGCTAACTCAGGTTATTTGACACGACGGTTAGTTGATGTAGCTCAGGATTTGGTTATCAATGGCGTAGATTGTGGTACAACCAACGGAATGATGATGGCTCCCATTATTGAGGGAGGTGACGTAGTTGAGGCATTAGCCGAACGAGTTCTAGGACGAGTAGTTATTGGTGATGTGTTGAATGCGGCAACTGGCGAAGTTCTGGTCGCTGATGGCACGATGCTGGATGAGCATTATGTCTCTGTACTAGAGCAAAATAGTGTTGATGATGTTTATGTGCGATCTATTATTACTTGTGATAATCGCCATGGAGTTTGTGCAAAATGTTATGGTCGTGATCTGGGTCGTGGGCATATGGTCAATAGTGGCGAAGCAGTTGGTGTTATAGCTGCGCAATCAATCGGTGAGCCGGGAACGCAGTTGACTATGCGTACTTTCCATATCGGTGGAGCTGCTTCACGTCAAGTTGCCATTAGTAATGTTCAGGTTAAATCTAAAGGACTTATAAAACTACATAACTTAAAAACGGTTGAAAATCGTGCCGGTAATTTGGTAGCTGTATCAAGATCAGGTGAAGTTGGTGTGATGGATGAGTATGGCCGTGAAAAAGAGAAATACAAGATTCCATATGGCGCTGAATTAACCTGTAAAGATGGTGGATCAGTAAATTCGGGCGATATTGTTGTAACGTGGGATCCACATGTACACCCTGTAGTAACAGAAGTTGCTGGTTTCGTTGAATTAGTTGATTTTGAGCCAGGTTTGTCGGTTCAGGAAGTGTCTGATGAGGTAACTGGCGTGAGTTCAATTACCGTATTAGATCCTAAGCAACGTGTTAGTGCCGGAAAGGATTTACGCCCTTTGGTTAAGTTGGTCAATGAAGATGGCGAAGATGTTATGTTGCCAAATACTGAATTGGCTGCACAGTATGTACTACCATCTGGATCAATTGTTGCTGTAAAAAATGGCGCTGAAATCCATGTTGGTGATGTTTTAGGGAGAATTCCTCAGGAATCAAGTAAAACACGGGATATTACCGGAGGTTTGCCGCGAGTTGCTGATTTATTTGAAGCAAGAAAAACCAAAGACCCAGCGATTCTGGCTGAGGCGACTGGTGCAATTGCTTTCGGTAAAGAAACTAAAGGTAAACAGCGAGTTATTATTACCGATTCCGAGGGTGAGCAATATGAGACACTGATACCTAAATGGCGACATATTACGGTATTTGAAGGTGAGTTCGTTGAAAAAGGAGAAACCATTGCCGAAGGCGAATTAACACCACACGATATTTTACGTCTACGCGGAGTGACGGAATTAACAACATACCTAGTTAAAGAAATACAGGATGTTTATCGTTTGCAAGGTGTGAAAATCAATGATAAACATATTGAAGCAATTATTCGCCAAATGTTACGTAAAGTTGAAATCACTGCTTCAGGAGATAGTCCTTATACTAAAGGCGAGCAGGTTGAAAAAGTAGTTGTTAAGGAAATTAATGACAAACTTGAAGCAGAAGGAAAGATTCCTGCTAGCTATGATCCTGTATTATTAGGTATAACCAAAGCCTCACTGGCAACTGAGTCTTTTGTATCAGCTGCATCCTTTCAGGAAACCACAAGAGTGTTAACTGATGCAGCTGTTCGTGGCTTGAAAGATCAGTTATATGGGTTAAAAGAAAATGTAATTGTAGGGCGATTAATTCCTGCAGGAACAGGTTTGGCTTTTCATGAGGCAAGAAGAAAGCGTAAAGAGGCAAAGTCAGAATCAATAAATACCCCTGAGGAAGTAAAATCCCTAGATGCAATTGATGCTGAGGAAGCACTAAAGCAAGCTTTAAATGCTGAATGAAAAGAAACATATTGACTTTAGGTGGGCAGGATAATAGAATATCCTGCTCATTAGAGTTATTGTGAAATAATTAAGTGTATTATATTGATGCACTAAGCAAAATATGCAAGACGGAGTAATTTAACTTATGGCTACTATTAACCAGTTGGTTCGTAAGCCGCGCACAAGAAAAATTGAAAAAAGTAATGTGCCAGCGCTTGAGGCTTGCCCTCAAAGACGTGGTGTTTGTACGCGTGTTTATACAACAACGCCAAAAAAACCAAACTCAGCACTACGTAAAGTAGCGCGGGTAAGACTAACTAGCGGTTCAGAAGTTAGTAGTTATATTGGTGGTGAAGGGCATAATCTGCAAGAGCATTCTGTTGTTCTAATTCGTGGAGGTAGGGTAAAAGATTTACCTGGTGTTCGTTATCACGTAGTCCGCGGAAGTTTAGATACTTCAGGTGTGGCGAGTCGTAAATGTGGCCGTTCTAAATATGGCACAAAAAAGCCTAAGGGCTAAAAATTCAAAGAACTAGTGTTGGTGATATAAATGTCAAGAAGAAGAGCGGCGATAAAACGAACAGTTTTACCAGACCCAAGATATAGTAGCGTTACTTTAACCAAATTTATGAATATGGTTATGGTTGACGGGAAGAAGTCAGTAGCAGAAAAAATCGTCTATGGTGCATTTGAAGCTGTTGAAGCTAAAGGTCATGCAGAGCCATTAGAGGTTTTTACTAAAGCACTAGAGAATATACAGCCTCGCGTTGAAGTAAAATCAAGACGAGTCGGTGGTGCAACTTACCAGGTACCTATTGAAGTTAGGCCGAGTCGTCGTGTGGCATTGGCTATGCGCTGGATGATTGAGGCATCGCGTAAAAGAAACGAAAAAACAATGCCTTTAAAATTAGCTGGCGAAATGATGGATGCAGTTGAGGGACGTGGTTCTGCAGCTAAAAAGCGCGAAGATACACATAGAATGGCAGAAGCAAATAAAGCATTCTCGCATTATCGCTGGTAGTATAGTAGGTTTTTGGGGTGCCGCGTGTAACACCGATTGAAAAATATCGGAATATAGGGATTATGGCTCATATCGATGCGGGTAAAACCACAACGACAGAGCGAATTTTATACTATACAGGCGTTTCTCATAAAATGGGAGAGGTTCATGATGGCTCAGCTGTTATGGACTGGATGGAGCAAGAACAGGAAAGGGGTATTACCATCACCTCAGCAGCAACGACCTGTTTCTGGTCTGGCATGGAAAATCAGTACGATAAGCATCGTATCAATATTATTGATACGCCAGGACACGTAGATTTTACAATTGAAGTTGAGCGCTCACTGAGGGTTCTTGATGGAGCTTGTGCGGTATTTTGTGCTGTTGGTGGCGTAGAGCCACAGTCAGAAACGGTTTGGCGTCAAGCTAATAAATACAAGGTTCCTAGAATAGTTTTCGTCAATAAGATGGATCGTTCAGGGGCTGATTATTTTAGAGTTATAAAGCAAATTGCTACTCGCCTATCAGGCAATCCAGTACTTATGCAGATTCCGGTGGGTTCAGAGGATGAATTTACTGGCATTGTTGATTTGCTGAAAATGAAAGCCATATATTGGGAAGATGCCAATATGGGGATGACGTTTCGCGAGGAAGCTATTCCTGTTGCTTTGATAGGTGCGGCTGAAGAGTGGCGCGAAAAATTAATCGAAGCTGCGGCCGAGGCTAATGATGAGTTGATGGAGAAGTACCTTGAAGAAGGTGATTTATCCATAGACGAGGTTAAGCTAGGTATTAGAATAAGAACAATTGCCAGTGAGATTTCACCGGTATACTGCGGATCAGCCTTTAAAAATAAAGGTGTTCAAACTGTACTTGATGGAGTACTGGATTTTCTACCTTCCCCGCTTGATGTTAAAGCCATCTCGGGAGAGTTGAAGGATGGTAGTCTTGCGGAAAGGCATGCGTCGGATGAAGAGCCTTTTGCGGCTTTGGCTTTTAAAATTGCAACAGACCCTTTCGTAGGTTCCTTAACTTTTTTCAGGGTATATTCCGGTGTGCTGGCATCAGGTAGCGTTGTCTATAATGTCCTTAAAGGTAAACGCGAGCGAGTTGGCCGGTTGTTGCAGATGCACGCGAATAGCAGGGAGGATGTCTCTGAGGTTAGGGCTGGCGATATAGCCGCTGCCGTAGGCTTCAAAGATGTAACGACAGGCGAAACTTTATGCGCAGAAAATGCGCAGATAATTCTGGAAAAAATGGATTTTCCGGAGCCGGTTATTTCTGTAGCTGTTGAGGCTAGAACAAAAGCTGATCAAGACAAGATGTCTGAGGCTTTGGCTCGATTAATGAAAGAAGATCCTTCTTTTCGGGTGGTAACGGATGAGGAGTCAGGGCAGGTTATAATCTCCGGGATGGGAGAATTACATCTTGAGATTTTAGTGGATCGTATGCGTAGAGAGTTTGCCGTCGATCTGAATGTTGGTTCGCCACAGGTTTCTTATCGTGAAGCAATTAAGCAGGTGACTGAGCAGGAAGGGAAGTTTATTCGGCAGTCTGGTGGTAAGGGACAGTATGGCCATGTAATTATTAGGCTAGAACCAGTGGAAATAGGTTCTGGCTATTCTTTTATCAATGCAGTAACGGGTGGCACGGTTCCAAAGGAATTTATACCTGCTATTGATAAAGGAATACAAGAGCAAATGAAAAACGGTGTCTTGGCGGGTTATCCAGTCGTAGACGTAAAGGTGACCTTGCTCGATGGTTCTTACCATGAAGTAGACTCAAATGAAATGGCTTTTTCCATTGCGGGATCTATGGCCTTTCGAGATGGTACAAAGCAGGCTAAGCCTGTATTGCTAGAACCAGTAATGAAAGTAGAGATCGTGACTCCCGAGGAATATATGGGGGATGTGGTAGGAGATGTAAATAGGCGTAGAGGTATAGTTCTAGGGATGGAAGATACGTCAACAGGTAAGACAATTAACTGCGAAGTGCCGTTAGCTGAAATGTTTGGTTATGCAACTGACCTGCGTTCAGCAACTCAAGGGCGTGCTACTTACAGTATGCAATTTGAAAAATATAATGAGACACCTGCGAAAATAGCAGCTGCAATTATTCAAAAAACTTCATAAGAATTGAATTTAACAAAGGTATGGGCTAATGGCTAAAGAAAAATTTGAACGTAATAAACCACATGTAAACGTAGGCACAATCGGTCACGTTGATCACGGAAAAACGACGCTAACAGCTGCATTAACGAAAGTTATGGCGGAATTACAGGGTGGTGGTATAGTCAAGGCGTTTGATCAAATTGACAATGCGCCAGAAGAGCGTGAACGTGGTATTACAATTGCAACATCACACGTAGAATATGAATCAAAAACGCGTCACTATGCGCATGTAGACTGTCCAGGTCACGCGGATTATGTAAAAAACATGATTACTGGTGCTGCGCAAATGGATGGTGCTATTCTGGTGTGTGGTGCAACTGATGGCCCTATGCCGCAAACAAGAGAGCATATCCTGCTATCAAGACAAGTAGGTGTGCCATATATCGTTGTATTTCTGAACAAAGCTGACATCCTTGCTGATGACTGCGGTGGATTAGGAACAGAAGAATATAACGAAATGATCGAATTAGTTGAAATGGAGCTTCGTGAGTTATTAGACTTATATGAATTTCCTGGTGATGATACACCCATTATAGTTGGATCAGCATTAAAAGCATTAGAAGGTGATACAAGCGAAGTAGGCATGCCTTCCGTCATTAAATTAGTTGAAGCGCTGGATACCTATATTCCAGAGCCCGTAAGAGCAACTGAAGGGTCATTCTTAATGCCTATTGAAGATGTATTTTCAATCTCAGGTCGCGGAACAGTGGTAACGGGACGTGTAGAGCGGGGTATTGTTAAGGTTGGGGAAGAGATCGAAATCGTAGGCATCAAGCCAACAGTAAAAACGACCTGTACAGGTGTTGAAATGTTTCGTAAGCTTCTAGATCGTGGGGAAGCGGGCGATAACGTGGGTATCCTGTTAAGAGGAACAAAGCGTGAAGATGTTGAGCGTGGCCAGGTACTGGCACATGTAGGCTCAATTAAGCCACACACAAGATTCTCGGCAGAAATATACGTATTGTCGAAAGATGAAGGTGGTCGTCATACGCCATTTTTTAATGGATATCGTCCACAGTTCTACTTCAGAACAACCGATGTAACCGGCGCTGTTGAATTGCCAGAAGGAACAGAAATGGTAATGCCTGGAGATAACGTATCAGTAGAAGTAACCTTGATCGCACCAATTGCGATGGAAGAAGGGTTACGTTTTGCGATCCGTGAAGGTGGTCGTACAGTGGGTGCGGGTGTTGTTGCAAAAATCATTGAGTAATAAATATGTCAAGTCAAACAATTAGAATAAGCCTGAAAGCATTTGATCATAAACTTATTGATCAGTCAGCGGGTGAAATTGTTGAAACAGCAAAAAGAACTGGTGCTCAAGTAAAAGGACCGATTCCGCTACCAACAAAACATGAACGTTTTACAATTCTAACTTCACCGCATGTAAACAAAGATGCACGTGATCAATATGAATTGAGAACATACAAGCGTCTGCTCGATATTATCGAGCCGACCGATAAGACAGTTGATACGCTAATGAAGTTAGATTTAGCGGCTGGTGTCGACGTTAAAATAAAGCTTATTTAAGCTTGAGAAGTTTGAGGGTTTACTTATGTCATTAGGTCTAATTGGTCGTAAATGTGGTATGACGCGTGTCTTTACGGAAGATGGTGTGTCAATACCTGTTTCAGTTGTACAAATAGATTCAAATAGAGTTTCCCAGCTTAAAGGGCTGGAAGCAGATGGTTACCGTGCAGTGCAAGTTGCAGCAGGTGAAAAAAAATCGTCAAAAGTTGATAAGGCGATGGCTGGTCATTATGCAGCAGCAAATATGACGGCAGGTCGTGGTTTATGGGAATTCAGACTAAAAGAAGGTGAGGGCGAGGATCTTGAAGTAGGATCTGAGCTCACAGTTGGTCTTTTTGTCGATGGTCAAGTTATTGATGTGCAAGGGACTAGTATCGGTAAAGGTTTTCAAGGTGGTGTAAAACGTCATAATTTTGGTATGCAGGATGCAACTCACGGTAACTCGTTATCTCATAGATCAAATGGTTCTATTGGTATGTGTCAAACACCAGGCAGAGTATTCAAGGGAAAGAAAATGTCTGGTCATATGGGTGCTGCAACAGTTACTACACAAAACCTGACTATTCATTCCATTGATACTGAAAGAAATCTTATATTGGTTAAAGGTGCGATTCCTGGTGCTAAAGGCGGTGATGTAATATTAACGCCAGCAGTAAAGAAAAAAAATAAAGGATAGGACATGAGTGTCAAAATACCAGCACTGAATAGTGCAGACTCTGCGGGTGAAGTAGAGGTTAGTGCAGATGTTTTTGGACGTGAATTTAATGAAGCTCTGATTCATCAGTTAGCTACAAAGGCCATGGCTGGTCAGCGTTCCGGAACAAAAGCACAAAAAAATAGGGCTGCCGTTAGTGGTGGTGGAGCTAAGCCTTGGAAACAAAAAGGTGCGGGTCGTGCAAGATCTGGTACAATACGAAGTCCACTTTGGAGAGGCGGTGGTACGACTTTCGCAGCGCAGCCAAGATCTTTTGATCAGAAGCTAAATAAAAAGATGTATCGCGCAGGAATTCGTTCAATTTTATCTGAATTGCTACGCCAGAATCGTTTGGTAGTTAGTTCTGATATTATGCCTTCGACTCCAAAAACAAAAGAGTTAGTTGCAAAATTGAAAGACTTAAGCAAGAGTCGGGTTTTAATTATTGCGGATGAGTTAACTGAGAATATCTACTTATCTTCAAGGAATGTTGCAAACCTAGAAATCACAACTGCAAACGAACTTGATCCTGTTATGTTAATTGCTGCGGATAGTGTTATTGCTACACCTGCAGCGTTGAAAGTAATTGAGGCGCAGTTATCATGAGTGTAGAGTTTAATCTTTCAAATATTATAAAAGCACCGGTCGTATCTGAAAAGAGCACTGTTGCAGCAGAGAAAGACAATAGATTTGTGTTTAAAGTAGCAAATCAGGCGACAAAATTACAAGTGAAAAAGTCTGTGGAATTGATGTTTAATGTTGAGGTTGAGAAAGTACAACTATTAAATGTTAAAGGTAAAACCAAGAGATTTGGTCGCTTTATGGGCAAGAGATCGGACTGGAAAAAAGCATATGTTAAGCTTAAGCCAGGGCATGATATTGATTTCTCAGCAGCATAACTGAAAGTAAAAGAATATAAAACGGTAGGGTAAATGGCTATTGTAAAATCAAAACCGACATCGCCAGGTTCTAGGTTTGTCGTAAGAATAAAGCATGATGATTTACATAAAGGTAAACCACATGCGGCTTTACTAAGCAAAAAAAGTAAGAGTGGTGGGCGTAATAACAATGGACGCATTACTACTCGTCATATCGGTGGCGGGCATAAGCAAAGCTACCGTATTATAGATTTTAAACGTAATAAGATGGATATTCCCGCTGTTGTAGAGCGTCTGGAGTATGATCCGAATAGAACGGCTAATATTGCTCTCGTCTTATATAAAGACGGCGAGCGTAAATATGTTATTGCGCCTAAAGGTGTGACAGCTGGGCAAGAAATAATTTCTTCAGAGAATGCGCCTGTTAAGCCAGGTAATTGTATGCCTCTGCGTAATATTCCTTTAGGTTCTGTGATTCATTGTGTTGAACTTAAGCCTGGAAAAGGCGCACAAATGGCACGTAGCGCTGGAACATCTGCGCAGCTAATTGCTAAAGAAGGCGGGCATGTTACTTTACGTTTGCGTTCGGGCGAAATGCGTAAAGTATTGGCCGATTGTAAGGCAGTTATTGGTGAAGTTTCAAATTCGGAGCATAACCTAAGGTCACTTGGTAAAGCTGGGGCAACAAGATGGCGCGGAGTGCGTCCTACTGTTCGTGGTGTTGTAATGAATCCTGTAGATCATCCACACGGTGGTGGTGAAGGAAGAACATCCGGTGGTAGACATCCTGTTTCTCCTTGGGGCATGCCAACCAAAGGTTATAAAACCAGAAAAAATAAGCGTACTGACAAGATGATTGTTAGGCGTCGTAACAAGCGTTAGAGAGGAATTAATAAAGTGCCACGTTCAATTAAAAAAGGTCCTTTTATTGATCATCATTTACAGAAAAAAGTGGATGATGCAGTCAGTAGCAATAGCAGGAAACCGATTAAGACTTGGTCTAGACGATCAATGATATCACCTGAAATGTTAGGCTTAACAATAGCTGTGCATAATGGTCGCCAGCATATCCCCGTGCTAGTTTCGGAAAATATGGTGGGGCATAAATTAGGTGAATTTGCGCCGACTCGTACATACAAAGGCCATTTGGCTGATAAAAAGTCAAGATAAGGGTGTGTAATGGAAGTTTCAGCTAAATTAAGTAATGCACCACTGTCTGCTCAAAAAGCAAGATTGGTTGCAAATCAAATCAGAGGACTAAAAGTCGAAGAGGCTTTGAATGTATTGAAGTTCAGTACAAAAAAAGCAGCTGCGATTACTAAGAAAGTACTTGAATCAGCTATTGCGAATGCAGAGCATAATGAAAGTATAGATATTGATGAGCTAAAAGTTTCAACTGTGTTTGTAGATGAAGCGACTACTCTAAAAAGATTTAGAGCAAGAGCTAAAGGTCGTGCAAATCAAATTTTGAAACGTACTTGTCATATTACAGTTAAAGTCGCAGAGTTCGAGTAGGGGCAGAGAAATGGGTCAAAAAGTACATCCAACCGGAATCAGACTTGGAATAGTCAAGGATTTCACTTCAAGATGGTATGCAGATAGCAAAGATTTTCCTGTTTTTTTGCATCAGGATTTAACCGTCCGTGACTATATTTCAAAGAAATTAGCACATGCATCTGTTAGTCGTATTCAAATAAATCGTCCTGCAAACAATGCTCATATAACAGTACATACGGCACGCCCTGGTATTGTTATTGGCAAGAAAGGCGAAGATATTGATTTGTTACGTAAAGAAGTATCTAAAATGATGGGTATTCCTGTACAACTTAATGTTGAAGAAATCAGAAAACCGGAATTAGATGCAAAATTGGTTGCTGAAAGTATCGCTCAGCAATTAGAAAAAAGAATTATGTATCGTCGTGCTATGAAGCGAGCGGTTACGAATTCAATGCGTTTAGGTGCTGAAGGCATCAAAATCAATCTTGGTGGTCGTTTAAACGGTGCCGAAATTGCACGTAGCGAATGGTATAGAGAAGGGCGAGTTCCTCTACATACCTTAAGAGCAGATATTGATTACGGTGTCGCTGAGGCCAATACTACTTACGGTATTATTGGTATTAAAGTCTGGATTTTTAAAGGTGAGGTTTTTAATGTAGACCCTGCTTTAGAAAATTCAGAAAAAACTAAAACTAAAAAATAGGTGAAGGGAAAATATCATGCTTCAACCTAAAAGAACGAAATTTCGTAAACAGCATAAATTAAGAAACACTGGTATCGCAGTTCGTGGATCATCAGTTAGCTTTGGTGAATATGGGCTTAAATCAGTTGATCGCGGTCGAATTACTGCACGTCAAATTGAAGCGGCACGTAGAGCAATAAGCAGACATTGTAAACGTGATGGAAAGATGTGGATTAGAATTTTTCCTGATAAGCCAATTACTAAAAAACCTTTAGAAGTTCGTATGGGTAAAGGTAAAGGTAGTGTTGAATACTGGATAGCTCAAATTAAGCCAGGAACAATGTTATATGAATTACAGGGTGTGCCTGAGAGTTTGGCTCGTGAAGCTTTTACCCTGGCGGCGGCAAAATTACCTGTTAAAACTAAATTTGTAGTTAGGACGGTACTGTAATGAAAGTAACTGAATTACGTCAGAAAAGTGCAGAAGAATTAAATTCAACTCTGGTTGAACTAGGACGTGAACAATTTAATTTACGTATGCAAAAAAACACTGGGCAATTGACTAAACCTGATCAAGTAAAAAAGGTTAGAAGAAATATTGCACGTGTTCAAACAATCGTTAATGAAATGGCGAGAACAGCATAATGAGTGATAATGCAGAAAAAGCACGTACTATAACGGGTCGTGTGGTAAGTAATAAAATGGATAAAACAGTGACTGTCTTAGTAGAGCGGCTTATTAAGCATCCTGTATACGGTAAATATATTAGAAGATCTACAAAGTTATTCGCACATGATGAGAATAATCTCTGTAACGAAGGTGATGTAGTATCAATAAAATCATGTCGTCCGTATTCAAAAAATAAAACGTTTAAATTAGTTGAAGTAATCTCGAAAGTGAACTAATCAACTGTTTTAAATAACTAGTAAAAGTAAATTAGGTATTAAATAATGATTCAGATGCAAACTAACCTTGATGTCGCTGATAACAGCGGCGCAAAAAAGGTCATGTGTATCAAAGTTCTCGGCGGGTCGCATAGAAGGTATGCTGCGATTGGGGATATTATTAAAGTCAGCATTAAAGACGCAATCCCGCGCGGCAGAGTTAAGAAAGGCGAAGTTTATAATGCTTTAGTTGTTCGGACCAGAAAGGGTGTACGCAGAACTGATGGCTCGCTTATAAGATTTGATGGCAATGCAGCGGTTATATTAAACGCTCAACTTCAACCATTAGGCACGCGTATTTTCGGGCCTGTGACTCGTGAGTTGAGAAATGAGAAATTTATGAAAATAATTTCTCTTGCGCCAGAAGTATTGTAAGGGTCTTAAATATGCAAAAACTTAAACAAGGTGACGAAGTCATCGTTCTTATCGGAAAAGATAAGGGCAAACGAGGACGGATCAGCAAATTCTTAAAAGAAAAGATTTTGGTTGAAGGTGTTAATCAAGTTAAAAAACATCAAAAGCCAAATCCTAACGCTGGTGTTCAAGGTGGCATAATTGAAAAAGAAATGCCCATCCATAAATCAAATGTTGCGCTTTACAACCCTGCTGCCAAGGCTGCAGATAAAGTAGGCTTTAAAACATTGGAAGATGGCAGGAAAGTCCGTTATTTTAAATCTAATAATGAAATTATTGATGTGTAGGTATAATCATGGCTAGATTACAAGAAGATTATAAACAAAAAGTATTGCCTGCATTGATGGAAGAGTTCAAATACACATCAATAATGCAAGCTCCGAAAATAACTAAAATTACTTTAAACATGGGTTTAGGTGAGGCTGTTGCGGACAAAAAAGTTGTCCAGGCTGCACTGAGCGATATGGAAAAAATTAGTGGTCAAAAACCTGTTGTTACATTGTCACGCAAATCCATAGCGGGTTTCAAAATACGTGATGATATGCCAATTGGCTGCAAAGTAACACTTAGGTCTGACAAGATGTATGAATTCCTTGACCGCTTAATTAGTATAGCGATTCCCAGAATTCGCGATTTTAGAGGTTTAAGTCCTAAAAGCTTTGATGGTCGTGGTAACTATAGTATGGGTGTAACCGAGCAAATTATCTTTCCTGAAATTGATTACGATAAGATCGATACTTTGCGTGGTATGGACATTTGTATCACTACAACCGCTACAACAAACGAAGAAGGTTTGGCTTTGTTGAAGCAGTTTAACTTTCCATTTAAGAGCTGACCAATATGGCTAAAAAATCAATGATAGCTCGTGAACAAAAGCGAGTTAAACTGGTAAAACAGTATGAAGCAAAAAGAGCTTCTTTAAAAGAAATCATACGAGATCCAAATGCTTCAATTCAAGATAAGGATGAAGCTAGTCTAGCATTGCAAAAGTTGCCCAGAGATTCAAGTGCAGCCCGATTGCGTAACAGATGCAATATTACCGGCCGTCCTCATGGTTTTTATCGCAAATTTGGCCTAAGTAGAAACAAGCTTAGAGAAGCCACTATGCGTGGGGATGTACCAGGCTTAACAAAAGCCAGCTGGTAATCGACTAGTTAGAATTGGAGAAAAAATATGAGCATGACAGATCCAGTTGCAGACATGCTTACCCGCATCAGAAATGGGCAGTCTGCAGGAAAAATAATCGTTAATATGCCGTCTTCTAAACTTAAAGTTGCAATTGCACAAGTTTTGAAGGACGAAGGTTATATTAATAACTACTCTACAGAGACTACGGGTACTCACGTATCAATGTCAGTAGAATTAAAATATTACAAAGGTAAACCCGTAATTGAAAAGGTAAAGCGTATAAGCAGGCCTGGTTTACGTGTGTACAAGTCAAAAGATGAATTACCGAAAGTTCTTGGTGGTTTAGGTGTTGCAATCGTATCTACTTCTAAAGGTGTTATGACTGATCGCGCGGCTCGTGCAATTGGTCATGGCGGTGAAGTACTATGTACAGTTTGTTAGGGATAGGGGAAATTTATGTCTAGAATTGCAAAAAGCCCAATCACTATACCAGCTGGTGTTGAAGTTAAGGTTGATGGTTCTACTGTTTCAGTTAAAGGCTCTAAAGGTCAGCTAAGCATGCAAAAGCATCCGTTAGTTGAATTAGGTATGTCTGAGTCTACAATTAACATGAAGTGGGATCAAAATAATAAAAAAGCGACTGCTCTTGCAGGAACGACTCGTGCTAATGTTGCGAATATGATTTTCGGAGTAACAAATGGCTTTGAAAAGAAACTGACTCTTGTTGGTGTTGGTTATAGAGCCCAGGTTAAAGGTAAAATACTTAACTTGAGCCTAGGTTTTTCACATCCAATTGATTTTCCAATGCCAGAAGGTATTGAAATTGAAGCGCTAAGTCAAACCGATATAGTTGTAAAAGGGATAGATAAGCAACTTGTTGGTGCAGTATCTGCGGATATAAGAGCGTATAGGCCTCCTGAGCCTTATAAAGGTAAAGGTGTTAAGTATGCTGATGAGCATATTGTTAGAAAAGACGCTAAGAAAAAATAGGCTAACAAAATGAATAAAAAAGCATCTCGAATGAAAAGAGCACTTAAACTAAGATCCAATATTAAAAGATTGGGTACTAATCGTTTATCAGTGCATAAAACATCGAAACATATATATGCTCAGGTAATTACTGAGAATGGAACTGTTACAGTAGCTAGCGCCTCTACTACTCAAGCTGATATTAAATCAGCTGTAAAGAGTACTGGTAATATTGAATCAGCGGTTTTAGTAGGTAAGGCAGTAGCTGATAAAGCAATCGCTGCAGGAATTACTGAAGTAACTTTTGATCGTTCTGGTTTTAAATATCATGGCCGTGTAAAAGCATTAGCTGATGCTGCTCGCGAAGCTGGCTTGAAGTTCTAGGGGATAATAATGGCAAATGCACCTCAACAAGCGAATTCAGACGGATTGCAGGAAAAATTAGTTTCTGTCCGTAGGGTCGCAAAAGTTGTTAAAGGCGGTAGAGTTTTCGGATTTACTGCACTTACAGTAGTGGGCGATGGAGATGGCAATGTAGGTTATGGCGTTAGTAAAGCTAAAGAAGTACCCATAGCAATACAAAAATCACTAGAGCAAGCAAGAAAAAATATGCACAAAGTTTCTTTAAAAGGCGATACTTTGCAATATTCAATTATGTCTGAAGTAGGCGCGGCAAAAGTATTTATGCAGCCGGCTACAGAAGGTACGGGAATTATTGCTGGAGGACCTATGCGTGCAGTTTTTGAAGCGGTTGGCGTTCATAATGTCTTAGCTAAATGTATCGGAACTAATAATCCGATCAATGTTGTGCGAGCAACAATTGATGGCCTGGCTCATATGAACAATGCTGAACAAATCGCTGCAAAACGTGGTTTATCAGTTGAAAAGATCACAGGGTAATTGACATGGCAGATAAAAAATTACGCGTTACAATGACGAAGAGCAGTATCGGTCGCTTAAAAAAACATAAAGCTTGTTTACAAGGTTTGGGTTTAAGACGCATCAATCATACGGTTGAGGTAATTGATACTGTTGAAAATAGAGGCATGATCAATAAAGTCTCTTATATGGTTACAGTAGAGGAAGTCTAATGTATTTAAATACAATAAAGCCTGCCGAAGGTTCAAAAAAAGATCGCAAGAGAGTAGGTCGAGGAATTGGTTCAACACTTGGGAAAACTTGTGGACGTGGGCATAAAGGTCAAAAATCACGTAGTGGTGGATTTCACAAGGTCGGTTTTGAAGGTGGTCAAATGCCTTTACAAAAACGCTTGCCTAAAGTCGGTTTTAGTTCAAGAAAATCCAAATTTACTTCTGAAGTTAGATTAAGTGAAATTGCAAATTTAGCTCAGGAAGTAGTTACACTTGATGATCTAATTAATGCCAATATAGTTCCTGCTTTTACAAAAGTAGCGAAGCTTATCAAATCTGGTGAAATAACATCTGCAGTTACCTTAAAAGGTATCAAAGCAACAGCTGGAGCTAAAGCAAGTGTTGAAGCTGCTGGTGGAAAAGTAGAGGAATAAAAGTGAGTAGATCTAGCGCGCAAATGAAAGAGCAATTAGATAAAACTTCTGAATTGCGATCAAGACTATTTTTCGTTCTTGGCGCTTTTTTTGTTTACCGCGTCGGAGCGCATATTCCAGTACCTGGTATTGACCCTGAGGCATTGGCTTTAATGTTCAAGCAGCAAGAAGGTTCTATCTTCGACATGTTTAACATGTTTTCGGGTGGCGCATTAAAAAGATTAAGTCTTTTTGCTTTAGGGATTATGCCTTATATTTCTGCCTCTATTATTATGCAGTTAATGGCGATTGTTATTCCTGCTTTAGAACAGATCAAAAAAGAAGGAGAATCTGGTCGACGCAAGATATCTCAATATACTCGATATGGTACAGTCGTATTAGCAGCTTTTCAGGCAATCGGTGTTTCAGTCGCATTACAAAATCAAACCGCCGGTGGTTTGCCCGTTGTTATTAATCCTGGTATTCAGTTTATAGTGATTACTGCTATTACTTTAGTTGCGGGGACAATTTTCCTAATGTGGCTTGGTGAGCAAATCACTGAGCGTGGCTTAGGTAATGGAATATCATTGATAATTTTTGCTGGTATTGTTTCCGGTTTACCTTCTGCTATTGGTGGGACACTAGAGTTAGCAAGAACAGGTGAATTAAACAGCGCTTTTATTGTTTTACTCTTTTTATTGAGTATTGCTGTGACAGCCTTGGTTGTGTTTGTTGAGCGTGGTCAAAGAAGAATCGTTATAAACTACCCTAAGCGTCAACAGGGTAAAAGAATGTATGCTGGACAGAGTAGCTTCTTGCCGCTTAAGCTTAATATGGCGGGTGTTATTCCACCAATTTTCGCTTCTAGTATTATTTTATTTCCAGCTACAATTGCAGGTTGGTTTAGTAGTGCAGAAGGCTTCGGCTGGTTGCAGGATATTGCAACATCGATTTCTCCTGGTCAACCGTTATACGTGATGCTATATACAGTAGCGATTGTATTTTTCTGTTTCTTTTATACTGCTCTGGTATTTAATTCAACAGAAACTGCAGATAATTTAAAAAAATCAGGCGCATTTTTGCCTGGAATCAGGCCGGGTGAGCAAACAGCTATCTATATTGATAAGGTCATGACACGTTTAACGTTGATTGGAGCTTTTTATATAACAGCAGTTTGTCTTTTACCTGAGTTTTTAATTGTTTATTGGAACGTACCTTTTTATTTTGGTGGGACATCATTACTAATTATAGTAGTGGTTGTTATGGATTTTGTTTCGCAAATGCAAACACATCTAATGTCTCAACAATATGAAGGTCTGATGAGCAAAGCAAATTTAAAAAGATAATTAATTAATCATAAGGGGTGAGCTGTGAAAGTACGAGCTTCTGTAAAAAAAATATGCCGTAACTGCAAAATTGTTAAAAGAGCTGGAGTAGTTAGGGTAATTTGTAAAGATGGACGTCATAAGCAACGTCAGGGGTAATTTTTTTATTGCTTTATAAGGTACAAGTGCTATAATTGAACGCTTGACTTTAGAGTACCGCATTAGGAGTATCTAGATGGCACGAATTGCCGGAATTAATGTACCAGATCATAAACATGCAGAGATTGGTTTAACTGCAATTTATGGCATTGGTAAACCAACTGCAATTAATATCTGTAAAGAAGTTGGTATAGAACGGACAATTAAAATTAAAGAGTTGGACGAAGAGCAGTTAGAAGCTATTCGTGGAGCTGTCGCAAAAATTGTCGTTGAGGGTGATCTACGACGTGAAGTGTCAATGAACATTAAGCGTTTAATGGATCTTGGTTGTTACCGTGGTATTCGTCATAGACGTGGACTACCATTGCGTGGTCAAAGAACGAGAACAAACGCTCGTACTAGAAAAGGCCCACGTAAACCTATTAGAAAATAAGATAAGTTATAAATATGGCTAGTTCAAATCGCACAAAAAAGAAGATAAAAAAAGAAATTGCTGATGGCATCGCGCATATTCATGCAACTTTCAATAATACTATAGTTACAATTACTGATCGTAAAGGAAACGCCTTATCTTGGGCGACTTCTGGCGGTTCCGGTTTTAGAGGGTCCAGAAAAAGTACCCCTTTTGCTGCTCAGGTTGCTGCAGAAAACGCGGGCAAAGTAGCTCAGGAATACGGCATGAAAAATCTTGATGTCATGATCAAAGGCCCAGGGCCCGGTCGTGAATCTGCAGTAAGATCATTCAATAACCTAGGGTTTAAAATTGGCAGTATCGTTGATGTTACCCCAATTCCTCATAATGGTTGTCGTCCACCGAAAAAGCGTAGGGTATAGTTAGGAGTATAAAATGGCTAGATATGTAGGACCCACTTGTAAATTAAGTCGTCGCGAAGGAACTGATCTGTTTTTAAAAAGCAGAGGGAAATCGCTCGAAGGTAAATGTAAATTAGACCAGCGTCCTGGTCAGCATGGAACTAAACGTGCTCGTGACTCTAACTATGCAACTCAGTTAAGAGCTAAGCAACGTATCAGGCGTATATATGGTATTCTTGAAAAACAATTCAGAAATTACTATAAATCAGCTGATCTACAAAAAGGCGCAACAGGTTTAAACCTATTAAACCTCTTAGAATCTAGACTGGATAATGTTGTTTACAGAATGGGCTTTGCTTGTACTAGAGCTGAAGCAAGACAATTAGTTAGCCACAAGTCTGTTTTAGTTAATGACGCTATAACCAATATACCTTCAGCACAAGTTTCTGTCGGCGATAAAATCTCGATTAGAGAAAAAGCAAAAAAGCAAGTGCGTATAGCTGATTCACTTACAGTTGCTGACCAATATGGATTCCCAGCATGGCTTGAAGTAAATCCAAAGGATTTTTCGGGTTCTTTTAATTCATTACCTGATCGTGCTGATTTAGGTTCTGATATTAATGAGCAGCTGGTTGTTGAATTATATTCTAAATAATATTGTCGGGGTTTTAAATGCATAGTGCTGTTACTGGTTTATTAAAACCTCAACTTGTTGATGTTGTTAATAAATCGACTAATCATTCAAGAATCGTTATTGAACCTCTAGAAAGAGGCTTTGGGCATTCTTTAGGAAATGCATTAAGAAGAGTACTTCTTTCTTCAATTCCTGGTTGTGCTGTCGTTAGCGCTGAGATTGAAAAAGCCGAACATGAGTATTCAGTCATTGAAGGTGTTCAAGAAGATGTTATAGATATCTTACTGAATTTAAAACAATTGGCTGTTATCTTACATTCTGGTAATGAAGTTACTTTAAGCTTGAGCAAAAGTGGTTCGGGGCCTGTTACTGCCGCAGATATCAAAGCATCGCACGATGTTGAAATCATTAATCCTGATTTAGTTATTGCTAATTTAACTGAGGAAGGTGAATTAACGATGAAAATCAATATTCAGCGTGGTCGTGGGTATGAGCCTTCTAATACTCGCACCGAAGGTTTAGGTGTTGGTGTAGTAGGGGCTTTGCAGGTTGATGCCTCTTATAGTCCGGTATCCAAGGTTGCTTATAGTGTTGAAACAACTCGTGTCGAACAACGTACTAATCTGGATAAGTTGATCATTGAGTTAGAAACTAATGGAACAATTGACCCAGAATCAACAATCAAGCTTGCTGCAACAATTTTACATGATCAATTATCTGTTTTTGTTGATTTTGAAAAAGTTAATGAGCAAGTGCCTGAAGAAATTGTTGAGCCGGTTGAGCAGATAGATCCAAATCTTCTGCGTCCAGTTGACGATCTAGAGCTAACGGTTAGATCGGCAAACTGTCTGAAAGCTGAAAATATTTATTATATAGGTGATTTAATTCAGCGTACTGAATTTGAATTATTGAAAACACCAAATTTAGGTAGAAAGTCGTTAACAGAGATTAAAGATGTGTTAGCACTAAAAGGACTTTCTTTAGGAATGCGACTAGAGAACTGGCCGCCTGAAAATTTGCTTGAGCAATCTCAAGCGGTTTTATAACAAAACAAGGTTTATTCGTATGAGACATCGTAAGTCTGGTAGACAATTAAATAGAAACAGTAGTCATAGAAAAGCTATGTTTAGTAATATGACAACGTCTTTATTTGATAAAGAATTAATTAGAACTACTTTGCCTAAGGCAAAGGAATTGCGTTCGATGGCTGAGCCTCTTCTGACATTATCTAAAAATGATTCAGTTGCAAATCGTCGTATGGCATTTGCAAAATTAAGAGATCGGGCAGTGGTTACAAAATTATTCAATGAGCTAGGTCCACGTTATAAAGAACGTCCTGGTGGTTATTTGCGTATTATGAAGTGCGGATTCCGTACTGGCGATAAAGCGCCTATGGCATATGTTGAATTAGTTGACAGACCTGATTTAGAAGAAGCTGAAGTTTAAGTATTCTTTTATTCTAGTTAAAAAACCAGCTTAGGCTGGTTTTTTTATGCCTATTGAAAAAGTATTAGGACAGTCTATGAATAACTTCGGTGAGATAGACGTATTTATTAGTTCATTATATATAATATAGGTCGAAGATCTGAGATGCAGGTCAAGCAGAGTATCTGTTCGATCAAAGTGGTAAGTTTTTTTATCAATATAGTGCATACTCGTTGTGACAAAATTTTGTCATGAAAATATTGAACAGCTTTGTTTCGCTGACGGCATAATTTACAGGCTCATGTCATTCTAGATGAATTTATAGCAATCCATTGCTCCATAAATCCAGTTAAGTCGAAAAAACTAATGCTGGTTTTTAGCCTCTAATTCAGCAATTACTGTGTCTAATGAGCCAGAATCTCTAATCATTTGGTTAAATGTTTCCCGATTACTGATCACTAAACTTATTCCTTCTACTTTCAGATCATAAATTTTCCATTCACCGTTACGTAATACCATCGAATAATCAATTTTTGCATCAGCTTTTCCTGGTTGCGAAACAATTGTTTTGACGGTAATGTTTGTATCAGTATCTTTTAGGGTTAAAGGTAAATATTGTACTGTCCAGTTATCAAATTGCTCGGTAAAGGTCGCAGAATAGGTGTTAACCAGTAAACTTTTAAATGCGGCAATAAATTGTTTTTTCTGTTCTGTGCTCGCCTTCCGCCAGTGTTTACCTAATACCAATGCTGACATGCGTACGGAATCAACTTTTGGAAAAATGGCTGCATCAACAAAGGCCCGCACTTCAGTTTTATTGTTTATGAAACCAGGTTCTTTCATTTTATCCAATAAAGCTTCAGAAGTGCTTTCAATGACTTGTTGCGGAGGTAGCAATTTTTCAATTGCAGCTGATGCATTAGTGCATATTATTAAGATTAATCCTAAAAAAAAATAACGCGATATAAATTGTGTGCTCATAGTAGCTAGAGTTTTAGTAAAGGTTGTGTTTTCTGTACAATGTATGTTCAGAGCTAATTATATAAGTGATTTTAAAATTTTATAAATAAACGGTATGAATAATAGCATTAATTTTCCAGCAACACGTATGCGTCGTATGCGTTTTCATGATTTTTCCAGACGTCTGATGGCAGAAAACCAGCTTTCATGCAATGATTTGATTTACCCTTTGTTTGTCATTGAAGGTGAAAATACAAAAGAATCTGTCGCCTCTATGCCGGGGGTAGGGCGTTTTTCCATTGATCTGTTAGTTCAAGAGGCTAAAGAGTGTTATGCATTGGGCATTCCCATGATAGCTTTATTTCCGGTGACACCTGCTAGTGTAAAATCAGATGATGCGGCTGAAGCATTTAACCCTGATGGATTGGCGCAACGTGCTGTACGTGCTATAAAAGCCGCTTGTCCAGATCTAGGAGTAATGACCGATATTGCTTTAGATCCGTTTACTTCGCATGGTCAAGATGGATTGATTAATGCACAAGGCTATGTAATGAATGATGAGACCGTGGCAGTTCTGGTTAAGCAGGCACTATCACATGCACAGGCGGGTGCCGATGTGGTTGCGCCCTCGGATATGATGGATGGCCGGATTGGTATGATTCGCGAAGCACTGGAATCGGCTGCTTTTATTAATACGCAGATATTGGCGTATTCAGCCAAATACGCCTCTAGTTTTTATGGTCCTTTCAGAGATGCAGTCGGTTCTGCCGGCAATTTAGGCAAAGGGAACAAGTTCAGTTATCAGATGGATCCGGCTAATTCGGATGAGGCTTTACGCGAAGTGCAGCTAGATTTACAGGAAGGCGCAGATATCGTTATGGTTAAGCCTGGTATGCCGTATTTAGATATTATTCGCCGAGTCAAAGATGAGTTTGGTGTCCCTGTTTTTGCCTATCAGGTTAGTGGAGAATATGCCATGCTTAAAGCGGCCAGCCTAAATGGCTGGTTAGATGAAAAACAGGTGGTTTTAGAATCTTTGTTGTCCTTTAAACGTGCTGGGAGTGATGCGATTTTGACTTATTATGCCAAGTCAGTTGCACAGTGGTTGAAAGAACAACGGGCATGAGTCAAATAGATAGATATGCGGTTTTTGGCTCGCCCATAAAGCATAGTAAATCGCCGCGCATTCATAAGTTATTTGCCGAACAGACTCAGCAAGTCATGGAATATGGTACAGAGTTAGTAGCTGCAGAGCAGTTTGCCACAGCAGTTAAGGAATTTTTTGCTAATGGGGGTCGAGGGTTAAACTGTACTGTTCCCTTAAAAGAACTGGCCTGGGCTTATGCTGACTTAAGAACTGAACGGGCTGAATTGGCTAAAGCGGTTAATACACTGGCTTTGCAAGATGATGGACGTATTCTAGGGGACAATACTGATGGTATTGGATTAGTGATTGATTTACAAAACAATCATGGGATAGTTTTAAGACAAAAACAGGTTCTTATTCTGGGTGCTGGAGGAGCAAGTCGTGGAATTATCCTACCTATTATGGAACAAGCGCCGCAATCAATTACTATTGCTAACCGTACTGTCGCAAAGGCTTTGACCCTGGCTGGTGATTTTAGCCATAAATTGAAAATAAACGCTTGTGGCTACGGAGATTTAAAAGGCCACTCGTTTGATTTGATTTTAAATGCTACTTCAGCCAGTCTGAGTGATGAATTACCACCTTTAAGCCCTGGGTTATTGGCAGAGCGTGGGAGCTGTTATGATTTAGCCTATGCGAACAAAGCAACTGCTTTTGTAAGTTGGGCGCGTGAGCAACAAGCCAGCAAGAGTCTTGATGGCTTAGGGATGCTGGTTGAGCAAGCTGCAGAAGCATTTTACCTCTGGCGCGGAATACGTCCTGCTACCGCTCCGGTTATTGAAATGCTGGAAGCTGAACGAAGTATGTGATTTACTGAAGTAAAAAAGGCTTCAGTTTTTTCTGGTCCGACTATAGCTAAACTATTACTATCAAGTTTTGATGTGAATAATTACCAAGAGTGTTCATGTGACCGAGTTTTTTAATACTGGCCTGAGTCAGCAGCAGTTTTTACAGCAATATTGGCAGAAAAGACCATTATTGATTCGTCAGGCATTCCCTGAATTTGAGTCACCACTATCAGCTGAAGAATTAGCTGGTCTGGCTTGTGAGCCTGAGATTGAATCTCGATTGATTGAAGAATACGGGCAAGATGGATGTAACTGGCAAGTTACCCCTGGTCCGTTGTCAGAAAGTGACTTTTCTCGCCTGCCTGAAACGCACTGGACAATGCTGGTGCAAGATGTTGATAAGCATTTGCCAGGGTTACAGGCTTTACTCGATCCGTTTAGCTTTATACCTGAATGGCGGCGTGATGATCTGATGATTAGTTATGCACCTAAGTACGGTAGTGTCGGGCCGCATACTGATGCTTACGATGTATTTCTCCTGCAGGCAATGGGTACTCGACGCTGGCAACTTGGCAACCGACCCATGCATGAGGCTAAATTAATCGATGGATTAGAGTTACAAATTCTGTCTGACTTTACTCCAGATCAAGTATGGGATCTGCAGCCAGGAGATATGTTATATCTGCCGCCGCATTTTGCGCATCACGGTGTTGCTCTTAACGAGTGCATGACCTTTTCTTTTGGTTTTCGTGCCCCTAGTACTATTGATGTGCTGGATGCGTTAGTCAATGCTTTGCTGGAGCAAGGGCGGGACGTAAGCCGGTATCAGGACCCAGACCTAATATTGAGTCAATATGGTGCTGAAATTGATATGCATGCTGTAGCAAGAGCAAAGCAAATGTTGCATCAGGCAATAGATCAGGCAGGGCCGGCTCTGGCAACTGCACTCGGTAAGGTTGTTAGCGATACCAAGCCTGCTTTGTCAGCTTTAGCCGCTGAGGCGAGTACAGATTTACCCAGCATTAATGAGCTGAATGCTTGTTTCGAGCGGAAACAACATTTACAAAGAAACTTATATCATCGGTTTGCATGGACTGCCAACGATATGGGCGGACAGTTATTTATGGCGGGTGAAAGCTATCCTGTCGGTTTAAACGGGGTGAGTAATTTGCCAATATTAAGCGAAAAAAATACTTTAAATATCTCTGATTGGCACTGCCTTCTGAATGATAAGGATTCAGTTAATGTATTGTGTCATTTGGTTGCGGATGGTGGCTGGTTCTGGCAGGTAGATTGATTAATTAGTTTTTTTAGTTTATTATTCGATCATGAAAATATTTATCCGTCGTTTTATTGTGTTGTTGCTGTTGTTACTACAAGGCATTACGCCTTTAGTGCATGCGCACGTGCAGATGATGGACAGTGTTGAAGATGGTCTCCATATTCATCACGCTGATTCACTAGTAAATCAAGCGAACCCATTTTCATCATTGGAAGTCTGTCGACATTCAAGTCCTATTATCGATATGCATGCGGCTATTCAGCAGAAGAGATTGCTGGAAGGCGAGCTTGTAGCTATTAGTTTTAGTGACTATCGGCATGATTTTGTTTTATCGCTACGTGCAAAAATACGCATAGGTTTTTCGCCTCCGTCTATTGTTGCTATCAAGTCTTCCATAAACTTATCTGTTATTGCGCCCCGCGCGCCTCCTATTTCTTAGTTCTTCCTATCCAGGTGTCTTACACCTAAATTGCTAATAACACGGATTTTACCTATTCATGTGTTAGCTTACGTCACAAAATACTCTGAGTTATCACAATACATATCTCTGATATTTATATGTTGGCGATTAACGTATCTCATTGTTTAGTTTTGCCCGCAAAGAGTGCGCTTATTTTCTTTTTTAATAGGAACAAAAATGCCCATTAAACTCTTTATATATGTGCTGCTATGGAGCTGGGTCTGTTTTCTCTCAGTAAGCAACGCAGAAGAGACACCTATTGTCGATCATGTAGATTTAATAACCATTGATCCACAATTAAGTTTGTCTGATTTAGTCAATCAAACCTTAGAAAAATATCCCGATTATGCCCTGATTGCAGCTATGAACCAAGAGAGTGATGCTTTACAAGAGCGTGGCAATAGCTGGATTTCCGGAGCGCCACAATTACAAACTTATTATAAGGACGACTTTGCCGGTACCAATACAGGGGCTTATGAGTTTGATGGCACTATTCAAGTGCCAGTCTGGAACTGGGGACAGCGTGATGCAGGCTTACAGTTAGCGGAACAGGCAGGTCAAAGTGCGGCGCAACAAATGAAAGTGATTAAATTAAACGTAGCTGGTTTGGTGCGTGAAGTTTTATGGCTATTAAAGTTAGAAGATTTGCGCTATGAGCTGGCTAAAAAAGAGTTTTCTTTAGCTGAGCGCTTAATGAAAACAGTGCAACGCCGCGTAGATTTAGGTGACATACCTCGCTCTGATTTTTTGTTGGCACAAAGTGAATTCTTACAGAAAAAAGTCGATTTGATTCATCAGGAAGCTGCGGTTATGCATGCCCGGAAACGTTATTATTTTTTAACTCAGACACATAAAATGCCTGAGCAGATTAATGAAGTGCAAAGTACCAAGACGACTATTAATGAAGCACACCCAGCGCTTGCAGCTATTAATGCCACAATTGCCCGGAAAAAGGCTCAAGTGGAATGGGTTAAAACACAGGGTTCAGGACAAACTACTGTTGCTATTGGCGGTGTTTCCGAGAGAGGTTCGCGAAATGATAGCTCAATTAACAGTATTGCTTTTTATGTCAACGTACCTTTTGGTGGCAGTGCTTTTTTAGCTCCACAAATTGCCGCAGCTAACCGTGAATATGTGGCTGCAGAAACAGAAAAAATGCATACCTCTCGGGCATTATTGGCACAATTACATGAAGCAGAGCATGAGTTGGAAGTGGAGTTAGCGCAATTCGAAATTACTCAGCAAATGCAAACTAATGCAAAAGAGCATTTAAAAATGGCAGATATCAGTTTTGTTGCGGGTGAGATAAATTTAACGGATTTTTTAAGAGTTCAATCACAAGCACAAAGGGCAATCAAAGACGCACAAGAAAGTGGCATACGTTTACAGCGTGATATTGCCTTTTATAACCAAGTAGTAGGAGTTATGCCATGAGAGCATTCATAGTTCTAGTTATCTATTTTTTTAGTACATCATTATTCGCCACACAACAAATTAAAATATCAGAGGCACAGATTGATAATTTAGGCATCAAGCTAGGGAAATTACAGTCGATTAAATTAGTACCTTTATTAGATGCTCCGGCAAAAGTTTCTATTTTACCGGCTAATGAATATTTAGTTAGTATCTCTTATGCTGGCTTAGTAAGCAAAATAAACGTCAGTGTTGGTGATGAAGTAGTCGAAGGGCAAGTGTTAGCATCTATAAAAAGTGCTGAATTATTGACTTTGCAGCAGCATTATTTAAGTTCGATTAATGATTTGCAAGTAGCAAAAGCCGATTTTCTTCGCGATCAACAACTTTATAAAGAGGGCGTGATTGCAGAACGCCGCTGGTTTCAAACTAAAGCTAGTTACAATGTTTTTGTAGCGCATTTTAATGAAACTCGTCAGTTATTAGAGATTTCAGGTGTTTCTGAAAAGGATATTCACGCATTGGAAAAGACGCGTAAGTTGAGCAGTCAATTAAACGTCGTTGCGCCTATTTCAGGGGTAATATTAGAGCGTAATATTACAGCGGGTGAACGCATTGACGCCTTAGCTCTTTTGTTTCGAGTAGTAAATCTTGATACCCTTTGGCTGGATATTAGTGTACCTCAACAGCATATTAATCAAGTGCATATCGGTGATCAAGTCATTATTGAAGGACTGGGGGCAACTGCGCGTATTTTTTTAATAGGGAAGAATGTAGACGTGCAGAATCAAACTGTATTAGTCAGAGCTAAAGTTACTGATACACAAGGAAATGTTCGCCTGGGGCAAACGGTCAATGTCAAAATCAGTCAAAACAGTGCTCAAACTCTATTTAAAGTGCCTAATGCTGCTCTAGCGCAATCGTCAGGTGTAACTTATTTATTTATTCGTACTAAGAATGGTTTTGCTGCACAGCCAGTTCAAGTGGTCGGAAGGGAGGAGAGTGAAAGTATTATTAGTGGTGACTTATTAAATGCTAATATTGAAATTGCAAGTAAAGGTGCTGTGGCATTAAAAGCCACAATGCTTGGTTTGGGCGGTGATGAATAATGGCGGCTTTAATTCGTTTTGCCTTAACCCAACGATTGTTAATGATGCTGGTCACTTTGTTGTTAATGGGTGGCGGTTATTCAGCATTTAAACAAATGCCGATTGACGCTTTTCCGGATGTTTCACCGACACAGGTAAAAATTATTGTCAAAATGGCGGGGATGCCGCCGGAAGAAGTGGAAGCACGAATTACTGCGCCGATTGAGGTGGAGTTGTTGGGTATTCCGCATCAAACTATGTTGCGTTCGATTGCTAAATATTCATTAACTGATATTACCATTGACTTTGAAGAGGGTACGGATATTTACTGGGCGCGGCAGCAAATCGCCGAACGTTTAAGTACTGCATGGGCTAACTTGCCCGCAGGTGCTGAAGGCGGTATTGCTCCAATGACGACACCTCTGGGTGAAATGTTTATGTTCACTATTGAGGGAGGTGATTTAAGTTTAATGGAGCGGCGCGACTTATTAGACTGGGTGATTCGACCGGCGTTGCGCACCGTTAGCGGTGTGGCTGATGTGAATGCTTTAGGTGGTTTGGCGCGATCTTTTGCGGTCGTGCCTGATAATGCTTTAATGAGTGCTCGTAATGTTAGTACTGAGCAATTAGTCAACGCCTTGCTACGCAATAATCGAAATGATGGAGCCGGGCGTCTTAATGAGGGTGAAGAAGCCTTGTTAGTACGTGCAGAGGGGCGCATTAAAACCTTGGCCGATGTTGCGTCTATTGTTGTGGGTAATAATAATGGCGTACCTATTTTAATCAGTGATGTTGCGCGCGTTGAGATTGCTGCTTTAACGCGTTATGGCGCAGTAAGTCGTAATGGTGCCGGTGAAGTAGTTGAAGGTTTAGTGCTCAGTTTGCGCGGTGCGAATGCAGGGCAGACGGTGACTAATGTACAAACCAAATTAGAAGAATTAAGTGCTGGTTTGCCAGCAGGTGTGCGTCTTGAAGTATTTTATGATCGCGGACGTTTAGTTAATGCAGCCTTATCTTCAGTAAATCAAGCGCTATTGGAAGCTATTGCTTTTGTAGTGGTTTTGTTGGTTTTATTTTTAGGCAATTTACGTGCCTCATTAGTAGTCGCTTTGATTTTGCCATTAGCAGCGTTGTTTACCTTTATTATGATGCGTGTCACGGGGATGTCCGCTAACTTAATGAGTTTGGGTGGTTTAACCATTGCTATTGGTATGTTAGTGGATGCAGCAGTAGTGGTTGTGGAAAATGTCTTAACGCAATTTTCGCAAGGTCAAAAATCACAGCGGTTGCCTCGTTTACATATAATTTACCGTGCCACGCGTGAGGTTGCAGCGCCCGTCGTTTCGGGAACTTTGATTATTATTATTGTTTTTTTACCGTTACTTGCCTTACAAGGTTTAGAGGGTAAATTATTTGCGCCAGTAGCCTTAACCATTGTTTTTGCTTTAGCGGGTGCATTAATTTTATCATTAACCGTGATTCCCGTTTTTGCTTCTTATTTATTAAAAATGGGCGCGATTGAAGAGCCTTGGTTAGCGCGAAAAATGCATCACTTATATATGCCAACCTTGCATTGGAGTATTGCTAATCGCAAAAAAGTATTTATTGGTGCTGCGGTAATGCTTATTGTTACGGTTGGTGTGTTTATGCAGATTGGTAGTACATTTATGCCGACCATGGATGAGGGGGATATAGTTTTACAGTTAGAAAAACTACCTTCCATTACCTTGGAGGATTCGGTTGCTTTAGATATACAGGTACAGAAAAATATCATGAAAAATGTGCCTGAAGTGAAAAATATTATTTCACGCGTAGGTTCGGATGAAATTGGTTTAGATCCTATGGGCTTAAATGAAACCGATACTTTTTTAGAATTGCAGCCTAAAGAAACCTGGCGTATGCAAACTAAAGAAGCATTAATTGAAGAAATACGTAAAGTGATGGCAGGTACGCCGGGCGTGGCTTATGGATTTACTCAGCCGATTGAAATGCGTGTTTCCGAAATGTTAACGGGGTCACGTGGTGATGTGGCGGTGAAATTATTTGGCACCGATTTAGATTTGCTCAATCATAAAGCTGAAGAAATTGCTGCGGTATTAAAATCGATTCAAGGCTCGGTGGATGTCTTCACCAGCCAAAATGAAGGTATGCAATATTTACAGTTAAGCATTAATCGTTTAGCCGCAGGGCGTTTAGGTTTGGATGTCGAACAAATCGAGCAGGTTTTACGTGCTCAGGTTGAAGGCTTAAGATTGGGTATCGTGCAAGAAGGTGTGCGTAGAACACCGTTAATTTTACGTGGTGAAAGTTACAGTGCTAACTTTGAAAGTTTATTGATTGCTTTGCCTAATGGTAGGCAAGTACCGTTATCAAGCGTTGCTAAGCTGGAAAAAGTGGATGGTATGGTATCGATTAAGCGTGAGCAAAGTCAGCGTTTTGTAGTCGTGCGCAGTAATGTCGAAGGGCGTGATTTAGTTGGTTTTGTCGATGAAGCAAAGCAAGCTGTACAAACTAAAGTGGAATTACCAACAGGCTATTTAGTGCAATGGGGTGGGCAATTTGAAAATCAACAGAGAGCCGCTGCGCGTTTAGCCATTGTGGTTCCGGTGTCTTTGTTATTGATTTTCTTATTATTATTTACCACCTTTGGCTCGGTACGACAGGCGACTTTGGTCTTTTCTAATATTCCTTTAGCGATGATTGGCGGTGTTTTTGCCTTGTGGATTTCCGGAGAATATATGTCTGTGCCTGCTTCTATTGGTTTTATTGCCTTACTGGGGATTGCTGTACCCAATAGTGTGGTGTTGTTGAGTTATTTTAATCAATTGCGCGCTACGGGTATGGCGTTGTCAGAAGTGATAGTGGTTGGCTCTGCGCGCCGCTTGCGCCCAGTGTTGATGACGGCGAGTTTAACCGCGTTTGGTTTAATTCCGATGTTATTTGCTACAGGCCCAGGTTCTGAAATTCAACGCCCGTTAGCGATTGTGGTGATTGGTGGTTTAGTGTCATCGACCTTTTTAACGCTAATTTTATTACCTATTTTGTATGAAATGTTCGGTGAAGCGAAACAGGAGCAAGTATGAGCGGTCAAGAATATTTAGTTACCATTAATGTACCGCCTCTATTGGAAGAGGCGGTAGTCGATTGTTTGTTAGCGATAGAATCTGCCGATGGCTTTAGTAGTTTAACAGTCAATGCGCATGTGAGTGATCATGAGCATTTGTCTTTAGCTGAGCAAGTCGCAGGGAGGCAAACGCAAATTCGTTTTCAAATGTATATACCTGAACGGCAGTTGAGCGGCTTGATTGATGTTTTAAAGCGTGATTTTTCTGGTTCAGGGATACATTATTGGGTAATGCCTGTATTGGAAAGTGATTATATATAAGCCAGCCTTGATGTTATATTACTTTGCTTGAAGTGCCTTAGAAATTGAACTGAGTAAGTGTAACTATGTTAGTATAGTAAAATGACTATATTACTGTTATTGATATGCGCCTTAAGCGGAATGTTAGCCAGCAAATACTTTGATATGAGAAGAGTTGGCTACATTCGCCTTGCAAGATCAAAGAGTATTTTGATAAAAAGTAATAGGTTTATTGTGATAATTAAGGAGTCTTGAATGCATGTTTTTTTTAGAAATATTCCAGCGGAAAGCAGGCGCAGTGACCTCATCAACGTCATTGAACCAGTGCTGAAGAGAGTATGGTTTAGAAGAAATGGTATTATAGTAAAAGTTAAAATCATACATCAGCAAGAGCATGGCTCTAATCATTCTGTATTTCATGGTTTGGTGACCATAGAGCCTGATGCTGTAGCCGAAAAAGTTATTAAGCGTCTAAATAGAAAAATGTTTTTAGGTAGACATATTGCTGTACGTGAATATCATCACCGTGTCTGGCATAATGATCCTCGGGTTAAACATAATTCACATGATCCAGAAATACTTAATCGACGTGAAGGTGATCGTAGGCGAAAAAATTTAATAGTGGTAAATGATATTGAAGCTACGCATAATTTTTCTGGTGATAAGGCTTTTCATAGGCAATATAAGTAGATTTTAATCAGTCTAACGCTCGTGAGGTGTTTCATTAAATCAAGGTGTTATAGAAAAAAGTTAATTACGATAATGAAGAATAATGCTATACTCTATTTAAATTTGTTGGTCATTCAATAAACGGAGTCTTAATGACGTTGTTGTAATTAAATACTCTTAGGAAGAAAAAGTAAGCTGTATGAATAATATTTCGAAAACCATAAGCAGGCGTAGTTTCTTACGTTATACTCTAGGTGCAACTGCAGCAATTGCGATGCCGGCTAGCTATGCCGGTATTGCGCGTGGTTCAGTGGTAAAAAATTTAAAACTGCATAATTTGCATACTGAAGAAAAAATAGCGCTCAGTTATTTTGAACAAGGCGAGTATATTACAGAAGCCTTGCATGATATTAGCTATTTATTACGTGATCACAGAACCGGCGATGTATTGGCAATGGATACGGGTTTAATAGATTTACTCTATGACTTAAAAAGTGTTCTAGGGGCTAAGCAACCTCTGCAAGTCATATCAGGTTATCGCTCGCCAAAAACAAATGCTGCATTACATAAAAAAAGTTCAGGTGTAGCCACTAAAAGCCTGCATATGCAGGGTAAGGCAATAGATATCCGTATTGAAGGTATCGATACCAGAGATATTCAAGCGGCTGCATTAAGCCTGGCTCGCGGTGGTGTGGGTTATTATCCCCGTTCTAATTTTGTGCATATTGATACAGGGCGCGTTAGGTCCTGGTAGTTTTTAGCTTATTTCTATTTTAGCTTGAGGCTTTAGTCGCCTAAAACAACGCGGCTAAAGTTTCGTCCCCGCTTCTATATATAGTGCGAATTTTTTTTCAACACTAAAGCTTCTTGGTACCATACGTAACTTCAGAAATACAAGGCAATTAGAGAGTGAGAAGCATTGAAGTCTGTAGTGTAGCAAAAAGTTTGCTGCGCTGATCTAGGGCGGATATTAAAGAGTTATCATATTCATAAATATCCGGGTAAAAAGAAACCCCTGTTGGACTTGCTAAGGCCGTGCTATAAAAAATAAGCACTGGGATCTTTTGTTTTACATTGACAATACCAGGTTTATTGGACCTCATGGCTTCCTTGATTTTAGCTGCATCCCATTCAGGTTGATTGCGTAATATAAACATTGCTAATTCATTTGGTTTCTCGACGCGAATGCAGCCATGACTAAAGTCGCGTTTACTACGACGAAATAACGAATGTGCGGGTGTGTCATGCAAGTAAATGGCGTAATTATTGGGAAAAATAAACTTGACATGCCCTAAAGCATTATTTCGGCCAGGGCGTTGGCGTAAGTTTAACTGCCCACTATATAAGCGACTTATGCTGTTCTCATTTATAGCATAGACAGCCGCATCGTGCGCAAAGCGCGACACGATTTCCATATTGTTGTTCTGTAAATAATCAGGGTCTTTTTTCAGTAAAGGCAGGATCTCCTGGGTCAGGATGCTCTTGGGAATATTCCAATAAGGGCTAAATACAAGATAGCTAAGGTCTGCCGTAAAAACCGGTGTTTGCAGCGCTGTTTTCTTACTTTCATCCTCATTTACTTTAATTCTGTTTTTAGCTTTTCCGACGATGACTTTCATTGTTAGCGGGTCGCAAGGGCTTTGTTCAGTATCATATGCCCATAATTGGAATGCAGGGATGTTGACTAGAATAAGGCGACCCTTCTGTGGTTCGGATAACCAGCGTAGTCTTTCCATGGCTAATTCTATTTGTTTTACACGTCGGCTAAAGGGTGTATTTAATGTCTCCAGAGTTTGTTTGCCTATAATGCCGTCACTGAGTTGTCCATGTTGCGCCTGGAAGTTTTGGACCTTGATTATCAGATCGCCTGTATAGATATTGTCTGATTTGTAACTGGTTTTGATAGGCACGTCGATTGGGGTGTTAAGTGCGTCCAGGTATAGGCCCAATTTGCTGACTTCATTGGACTGGTCACCGGGGTGTAAACTATCTTCCAGTTCGAAATATAATGGTTTTTTAAAATAATGCTCTAGCCTTCTATATTTAACTAAAGCCGTTTTAAGCTGCTGATAAGGCTTTAGTTTAGGTTCCAGGTCTGCAGCAAGGGTGTTGACAGCATCTATTTGTATTGCTCCATATATCGCACTTGCGAGGTCGATACTCTGTTTTTGCTCCAGGCGAAAGCCCTGAAGTTGAGGAGGAACTCGGCCATAGTGCAAATCATTTAAATAACGTAAGAAAGTTAAGCTAAGTGCGGTATCAAAAGCGGCAAATTGGTAAAAATCTGGTTTACTTTGCTGAATCTTTTGCCACTGTGCTTCAAGGTACTGGCTGGCGTAGTCACTGCTAATAAGAGCTTGTGCAGGCGCATTTGCGTATAGTTCTAATAGTTGGTTGATAGTCTGAACAGGATGTTTGCTACTAAACCAAAGTAGTTGATTTTGATTGAGTTGATATAATTTCTTGAGACTTGTTTGTTCGGACTTGATATAAGTCTCTTGGAAGTATGGATGGCTGTCTGAATCAAGCAGAACCTCGAAGATGGCGCTATGTGTGGTGTCGGCATATACTTTGAGTGAGCACAATAGCGCCCAGATCAGCAAGCTAGCAGTTCTATAGTTCCGCTTCATCTTCATTATTGTCTTCATCTTTGTCATGACCTAAATCATAAATCTCTTTTAATCTGGAGATTGCTTTGAAGTTTAGGCTACCTTCAGGATATTCGTCATTATTATCTTTTTTGCCTGCGTTTTTGCCTGTTAATAGTTCCAGTGCTTCATTGACATTAGCAACGGCGTAAATAGCAAAATTATTATCAGCGACAGCATTTATAATTTCCTGTTTTAACATTAAATTACGGATATTGGCTTTAGGGATAATGCAGCCATGTTCACCAGTCAGGCCTCGACTTTTGCAGAGTTTGAAAAAACCTTCTATTTTTTCATTGACCCCACCTATTGCCTGTACTTCGCCGTATTGATTGATTGAGCCGGTGACTGCAAAGCTTTGTTTGATTGGGGTACACGTCAAGGCCGAGATAAGGCAGCATAGCTCGGCAAGTGATGCGCTATCACCGTCGATATGTCCATAAGATTGTTCCAGTGCAATGCTGGCTGAAATAGCCAATGGAAATTCTTGCGCATAACAGTTGCCTAGATAACCTGTTAAGATCATGACCCCTTTGGAGTGTATTGCCAGGCCCAGTTCGGCTTCACGCTCTATGTCAACAATACCACGTGAGCCAGGGTAAACTGTAACTGTGATGCGCGATGGCGCACCAAAACTGCTGCCGCCGACTTCGAGTATCGTCAGGCCATTAATTTGACCTATGACACTATCCGAAGTATTGATTAATATGGTTCCGTCCAGCATCTCTTCCAGAATACTCTGAGCAATTCTACCATTTCGATATTCGCGTGCGTCAAGTGCCCGCTCAATATCTGTACTATCAATTTCTTGAGACTTACATAAGGAATTGGCTTCACTAATAATTTCCAGGGCATCATTGATATGTGCCGATAAACGCTGCTGATGTTCAGCAAGGCGACAGCTGTGTTCCATCAAGCTGATAATCGCAGACTCAGTTAAAGGTTTCGCACCAGTGTCATGCGCTTGTTGCTTCATGAGCTGCGCAAAGTCCCGCATATTTAGATTGCTGCGCGGAATATGGTAATCAAAGTCAGCTAAGATGCGAAACATTTCATTAAACTCATCATCCAGATCTTGCAGTAAATAATAAATTTCCCGTGAGCCCACCAGAATAATTTTAATATTTAACGGAATGACTTCAGGTTTTAAAGTAACAGTGTTGATGCCGAGTTCTGAGAAAGGAGATTCAATTTCGATTCGTCCCGATTTTAAAGCACGTTTAAGGCCTTCCCAGACAAAGGGGAAGTTCAAAAGTTTGTCAGCATCTAAAATTAAATAACCGCCATTTGCATGGTGTAGCGAGCCAGCGCAAATGCGCTGATAATTGGTAGTTAGTGCACCCTGGTCGCTTGTATATTCTATGCGACCAAACAGGTTCTGATAGGTTGGGTTGGGTTCGTAGATAACCGGGGCACCTGTATTTTCTTTATAATCAATCAGGATATTCGGTTGATACTGGTCTTTTAGCAGTTGTTTTTTTGTGCTGTCACTAATGCCTTCTAATGACTGTGTTTGTACAAACAGGTCTTTAATGGTTTCACCCAGGTCTTTTTTAATTTCGCTTAGGTAGGTGATGACATTGTCAATATTCTGATACTGATCTGTAAGCTCTTTAAATAAAGGTGAAATTGCTATGCGGATAGTCGCATTATCCAGTTGACGATTCTTTTCAACCAAGGCGCGTCGCCATTGCGGCAGTTCGATGAGTGCATCACTTAAAGAATCTTCAAGGGCTTCAGTATCCTTATGGAATGCTTCGCGTTCTTCTTGCGGTAGTTGATTAAATTGTTCCTCATCTAGCACTTTGCCATCGCGTATCGGTGCGAAAGTAATGGACTCTGTATCACGAAACAGCGCAATATTTTTCTCTTTTGACTGTTGCTCTGTAACGTCAATGGCACTGTTATATAACTGGTTAAAAGTCCGTTCTATGGCGGTCTTTTTTTGTAGATAGCTAGGGCTTTCAAAAGCTTCAGGGAAGGTGGCAATTAAATTATCAATCAGGCGATCTATATCTTTGCAAAACGCTTGCGCCTGCCCTGCGGGGAGCTCAATAGCAACCGGCTCTCTATTGTTTTCAAAGTTTTCTACATATGCGTAGGAAGGTGGTGTTTCCTGGTTATGAGAAATAGGTGTTAAATGATTGGTAATCATGGATAAACGCCCTGTGCCAGGCTCACCCATAACGTATATATTGTAGCCAGGGTTTTGCATGGCTACCCCAAAACTGAGGGCTGACTGAGCTCTTTCCTGACCAAGAATATTAGTCACTCGGATCTTCTTGTCCTCACTAAGAACAGAGTAATCTGATTGGTTGATTTGTAGTTTTAATGAAGAGGCAGGAAGTTTTAGCGAGTCAGTCATATCCTAAAATTGATGGAGTAATAGATACTATCAATTTTAACATTGATGTCTTGTAAAAGGGATAAATATAGTTATTTCAAAGTGCAGTACAGAGCTGAATTTAGCCCGTTAATTCATTAAAAGGCATGTCTGCTGATGTTGTTACTATTTATCAGGCATGAAATTCACCAAAATTTTTTCCGTAAGTTTAAGCGGCATTAATCAGGGTTTAAGAAATATAGCTAGTACTCTTAATGTCTCGCTAGGAATTCATACGGGATTGCTCTGAGGGGCAATGGCATAGCGCAAAATAAGCTGATTTTCTCGGGAGTATGTGGGTGAGAAAAGACGACCTTCAGTTTAATAGCTACGCTGCACAGAAAAGCGGGCAAGTAACTCTAGTGCCTGTTTATATTCCGAGTCAGGTATATTGCTTAATGCGTCGATGGCTTTTTGTGCTTCGTCTTCCGCGCGTTGCTCGGTATAGCTGATGGCATTGGTTGCTTTAACAATGTCATAGACTTCATTGAATGAGTCTCTATTGCCAGTTTTTATTGCATCTATAATAATATTTGCCTGTGCTTCAGTACCATTTTCTATGGCGTAAATAAGCGGTAAAGTTGGTTTCCCTTCGGCTAAATCATCGCCCAGGTTTTTTCCTAGTTCATTTTTGCTTGACGTGTAATCCAGTGCGTCATCGATAAGCTGGAAAGCGATGCCCAGATGCTGGCCATAATCAGCCAGGTTTTTTTCAATTTCCGGGCTGGCATCAGCCAGTACTGCTCCTAGTCGTGTCGCAGCGCTGAATAGAATGGCTGTTTTACGTGAAATAACCTCCAGATATTTTGCTTCAGTGGTCGCGGGGTTATTGCAATTCAATAATTGCAATACTTCGCCTTCAGCAATCGCGGTTGTGGTTTTGGATAAGATCTCCATGACTCGCATGTTGCGGGTGCGTACCATCATTTCAAATGCACTGGAGTAAAGGTAATCACCAACCAGAATACTGGCCGCATTTCCCCAAACTGCATTTGCCGAGTCTTTGCCGCGGCGTAAATCAGACTCATCGACAACATCATCGTGTAATAAGGTTGCTGTATGAATAAATTCTATGACCGCTGCTAATAATAGGTGGTGATTGCTTTGCTGATATTTAAGCGCTTTTGCGGTGAGCAATAACAGCATGGGGCGTAGGCGTTTACCACCGCTATTGATAATGTAATGACCAATTTGATTGATGAGTACAACGTCAGAGGTAAGCTCTTTCAGGATTAACTGGTCAACTGCCTGGGCTTCGCTTTCTGTTAAGCGTTGAATTGATGCAAAATCAATAGGTGTTTGTGCTTTATTATTAGAGTTTTGCGAAGCTGTCATTGATTCGTAGTGGTAAAAAAATTAGAAATAAGGTACTTTAATTTAGTAATCCGCGCGATTTGGCCTTATTGTGTGTGCGAATTATTGTCGATTAAGCGTCTAAAACTGTAATGCTAACAATTTATAATGCGCTATGTTAACAGAACATGGTATTTAAAAATACCTTATGGTGTTATTTGTTTGTCTGTGTTATTTTATAGTGCATTATTTTTCATTACTTATTTTTAGTTGACGAGAGTTTTGTTTGTGTTTATAATTCTCTGTTCACTTTTAATAGAATATTGCTTGATGGAGCTGACGCAAATGTATGCGGTAATTCAAACTGGCGGTAAACAATACCGTGTTGAAGAAGGTACTACCTTAAAAATAGAAAAACTTGAGCTTGGTATGGGCGACAGCGTTGAATTCGACAATGTACTTATGGTGCAATCTGATGATGCTGTAAAAATCGGCCAGCCTTATGTTGACGGAAGTAAAGTCACTGCAACAGTTACTGCTCAAGGTAGACATAAAAAAGTTAAAATAATTAAATTTAAAAGACGTAAGCACCACATGAAGCAAATGGGTCACCGTCAATATTACACAGAAGTCCAGATTACTGGAATTTCTGCTTAACACGAGGATTTACAATGGCTCATAAGAAAGCGGGTGGTAGTACCAGAAATGGTCGTGATTCTAATTCGAATCGCTTAGGTGTTAAACGTTTTGGCGGTCAAACAGTCAGTGCTGGTAGCATTATTGTGCGTCAACGCGGAACACGTTTTCATGCAGGAACGAATGTTGGTTGTGGTAAAGATCATACTTTATTTGCGACTACGGATGGACAGGTTTTATTTGAGGTTAAAGGACCTCAAAAACGTAAATTTGTTAGCATCGTTGCAGCATAGTTCTTTTATATAGTCTATAGCCTGACGAGTCGGGTTATAGCTGATATTCTAGAATAGATAAAAACCTCGTCCGCAAAGACGGGGTTTTTTTTTGCCTATTTTTCGCAAAAGGGGTTTTTAGGCTTATGAAATTTGTTGATGAAGCGGAGATTCGCGTCGAAGCGGGTAATGGTGGAAACGGCTGTATTGGTTTTCGTCGTGAGAAGTATATTCCTAAAGGCGGCCCTGATGGCGGCGATGGCGGCGATGGAGGTAGTGTTTACTTGATTGCTACAGAAAATGTCAATACTTTGGTGGACTTTCGTTTCCATTCGGTGCATAGAGCGCAGCGCGGTCAAAATGGGATGGGAAGGCAGTGTACTGGTAGAAAAGGGGATGATATTTATATCGCTGTTCCACCTGGAACGGAAGTTCGTGATAAAAATACCAATGAGAAGCTAGGCGACCTGATGGTTGTAGGTGAGAAACTGCTCGTTGCTCAAGGCGGATTTCATGGCTTGGGTAATACTCGGTACAAAAGTAGTATCAACCGGGCGCCGCAGAAATCATCTATGGGTAGTAAGGGTGAGCACCGGATTTTACAATTAGAATTAACGCTAATTGCAGATGTGGGCTTGCTGGGAATGCCTAATGCAGGTAAATCAAGTTTAATTCGCGCTGTTTCTTCTGCAAAACCGCGAGTTGCCGATTATCCATTTACTACTTTGGTGCCTAATTTGGGTGTCGTCAGCGTAGATGATCAGCGTAGTTTTGTGATTGCTGATATTCCTGGTGTGATTGAAGGCGCAGCGGAAGGTGCGGGTTTAGGTTTGCAATTTTTAAAGCATTTGGCACGGACTAAGTTACTTATGCATCTGGTTGATGTAAAGCCTTATGAGTCGATGGATTCCCCGGTAGAATCAGCGAGAAAAATCATTGCGGAAGTTGAGAAATGGAGTGACGATTTAGCTAATAAACCACGTTGGTTAATATTAAATAAAATGGATAGATTGCAAGATGAGGGAGATCCGCAGGCTTATTGTCAGGCAATTGTTGATGAGTTGGCGTGGGATGGTCCTGTTTATCAAATATCAGCTTTAAAATCTGAGGGTACGCGAAACTTAATGTTTGATATTATGACATTTTTGGAGGCACAGGTACTGTTAAATAAACAGTTGGAACAAGATAATGAGCCGGAGTGAGTTCGCAAAATCGAAACGGGTTGTTATTAAAATCGGCAGTGCCTTATTGACCGAGGGTGGCAAAGGTTTAAATCAGACGGCTATTTCTGTCTGGGTTAAGCAAATAGCAGAACTAAAACAACAGGGTATTGAGGTGATTTTAGTTTCGTCCGGCTCGGTGGCAGAAGGAATGTCACGCCTAGGATTAAAGACTCGGCCTAAAGCATTGCATGAATTACAGGCTGCAGCATCGGTTGGTCAAATGGGGTTGGTGAGAGCATTTGAAGGTAATTTTCAGTTACATGGTTTGCATGCCGCTCAGGTTTTACTAACGCATGATGATTTGTCCAATCGAAAACGTTATTTAAATGCGCGTAGTACCTTACTGACACTTTTAAATTATAACGTTGTGCCTGTTATCAATGAGAATGATGCGGTTGCAACAGAGGAAATTCGCTTTGGTGATAATGATACTCTAGGTGCTTTAGTTGCCAATTTGGTAGAAGCTGACTTATTGATTATTTTGACGGATCAGCTGGGCTTGTTTGATTCTGATCCGGGGATTAACCCAGGGGCAACATTAATTAGTAAAATTAGTGCAAACGATTCAAGCATCGGTGAAATGGCGGGTGAAAGCCGTAGCGGCTTAGGTCGTGGAGGTATGGCGACTAAGGTAAGTGCGGCTCGATTGGCATCTCGTTCAGGCGCGTCAACCATCATTGCTTCTGGAGATGTAGAGCATGTGATTACTAAAGTCATGGCAGGCGAAGAAATTGGGACTTATCTGTATGCAAATATTGCGCCTTTAGTCGCACGTAAACGCTGGTTGGCTGGTCAGCTTCAGGTAAAGGGGCGCTTAGTGCTCGATGCCGGCGCTGCGAATGTGCTAAAAAAATCAGGTAAAAGTTTATTGGCGGTAGGTATTAAGGCGGTAGAAGGCAGTTTCAGTCGCGGCGAGCTGGTTGTTTGTCTCGATTTAACGGGTGTTGAGGTGGCGCGGGGCCTGGTGAATTATAAGTCTACGGAAATCGACTTAATTAAGGGTTATGCTAGCCGTCAGTTTGAAAGTATTTTAGGTTATTCTGATGAAGAAGAAGTCATTCACAGAGATAATCTAGTGTTGGTTTAATGAATTGGGTTAGGTATGAGTAAACAAATAAAAGCGGTTTCGTTAATTTCAGGTGGGCTGGATTCTATGTTGGCAACGAAAGCCATAATGGAGCAGGGTGTGCATGTGGAGGGTATTAATTTCTTCACAGGATTTTGTGTAGAAGGTCACACGCATGCCATCAGAAAAAAAGATAAGGAAAAACCAAAGCGTAATAATTCATTGTGGGTTGCAGAAACCTTAGGGATTAAATTGCATATCATAGATATTATTGAAGAATATAAAGATGTTCTGATTAATCCAAAGCATGGTTATGGCGCGAATATGAATCCGTGTCTGGACTGTAAAGTCTTTATGGTGAAAAAAGCCAAGCAGTGGATGGAAGAAAATGATTTTGACTTTATTATTACGGGTGAAGTGATAGGGCAGCGCCCAATGTCGCAGCGTAGAGAAACGATGCCAATTATTGCTCTGGAATCAGGGGCTGATGATCGTTTAGTGCGTCCTTTATGTGGACAAAATTTACCTGCGACTTTGCCGGAGAGAGAGGGCTGGATTAGTCGTGATAAATTGTTTGGCTTTAATGGGCGTGGGCGTAAACCGCAAATGGCTTTGGCAAAAGAATATGGTATCGATGAGTATTCGCAGCCTGCAGGTGGCTGCTGTTTCTTAACGGATGAAAGTTATTCTGCAAAACTTGTGGATTTATGGAAAGCACGTGGTACTAAAGATTACGAGCTTGATGATGTGATGTTGTTAAAAGTAGGCCGGCATATACGTCCTAATAAGGACTTTAAAGTAATTGTTGCACGTGAAGATGGCGAAGCCAGGTTTTTGGAAGGGTATAAGAAAAATTATATTAATATGAATTGTGCAAGTCATCGAGGGCCATTGGCGCTAATAGATGGTGATCCTGGTGCACAAGATTTGCATGTGGCAGCGCAAATTGTTGCACGTTATGGGCAAGGTAGAGATGCCGAGCAGGTCGAAGTGCTGGTAAGGGATGTAGCTGGAAATGAGTCTACTCTGCAAGTGAGGCCTTTTGGTGTAGATGAAATGCCGAAGGCATGGTTTGTATGAGTCAGTATGAATTAGATGCACGCCGTTTATTGTGTCCACTACCTGTTATTCGTACTCAGGATAAAGTAAAGCAATTGCAAACAGGTGATGTTCTTAGCGTGACGTGTACAGATCCTGGCGTTTTACAAGATATTCCTGCATGGTGTCGTATAAATGGTCACAGAGTTATTGAAACAAACTCTAGTGAGTATGAGTACATTATTATTATGGAGGTTATCAAGTAATGTCCGAAGCCGGCGATGTGATGAAAATGACTAAGCTAAAAAACAGGGTCACAATTGTTGGTGCGCTGGTAAATGTCTTTTTAAGCATCATAAAAATCAGTTTCGGAATGTTAGGTCAGTCAGCAGCTTTGATTGCTGATGGTGTGCACTCATTATCTGATTTGGCGAGTGATTTATTGGTTCTGGTTGCGGTAAAGTTTGGTGCGCGTGAAGCTGATCATGATCATCCTTATGGGCACCGGCGCTTTGAGACGATTGCAACAGTTGTTTTAGGCGTTGGGTTAATTGTGGTTGCAGCAGGTATAGCCTGGGATGTTTACGAGAGAATGTTACAACCAGAGCGGATCTTAATTCCACATCCGAGTGCAATGGGAATCGCTGCTATTTCAATCTTGGCGAATGAGTGGCTATACCAATATACAAAACGAATTGCTACATTTACCCGTTCAAAACTATTGTTGGCGAATGCATGGCACCATCGTAGTGATGCAATTTCTTCTATTGTCGTATTAATAGGTGTTGCAGGTTCTTTATTGGGCTATATCTGGGCAGATGCAGTGGCTGCTGTGATTGTTACCTTAATGGTTGCAAAAATTGGCGTAAACCTGGTGTCGGATAGTATTAAAGAATTAGTTGATACGAGTTTATCCGAAGAAATGGTAGATAAAATTCGTGCCGAGATTGCAGCGACAGAAGGTGTTAGAAATATACATTTATTACGAACTCGGCAAATGGGTGAAGATGCGCTGGTAGATGCGCATATTGTAGTCAATTCGCGTATTACAGTGTCAGAAGGGCATATGATTGCTGATGTTGTCAGGGATGTGCTGATTGATAAATTTGATGACGTTCAGGAAGTTCTGGTGCATGTGGATCCTGAAAATGATGAGTATTTAATTGAGCAAGATAAAGTTTTATTGCGTCAGGATATTGATGCTTATTTACAAAGGTATTTGGCAGAAAACTATCACTTAATAGATAGCTTTAGAATTCATTATATAAAAGGGAATGTTGAGCTGGAGGTGGTTTTGCCGCAAACCATGTTTAGTTTATCTCAACAAGTCAGTACAATTAAAAACCGGTGTTTGGTGCTGGAGCAAGAGGTTGAGCAAATCAGTAGTGTGCTTGTTTTTTTTAAAGCATAGTTTGATTCTCAGAAATCTTACTGGATACAAAGCGTATAGCGAGATTTCTATCCGCTTTTGTTGGCGGATAATATGTTTTATAAGCGACATTAAGAGAGAAAGTTTATGGCAGTTGGAAGTATTGAATTTCCGCATATGCATGCGGTATCGGGTATTAAATTAGGAACAATCTGCGCAGGCATCAAGCAAGCTGAGCGAGACGACCTGTTATTGATAGAGATGGCTGAAAACTCTACTTGCGCTGCTGTTTTTACCCAAAATGCCTTTTGTGCCGCCCCGGTATTAGTGGCTAAAGAGCATTTAGTCAGGCAACCGCGCTACCTGTTAATTAATTCAGGGAATGCTAATGCGGGGACTGGAGAGCCTGGATTACGGGATGCTCGGAAAACTTGTACTGCAGTTGCCAAAGTTGGTGGTGTGAGTTCCGAGCAGGTCTTGCCTTTTTCAACGGGGGTGATAGGTGAGTCATTACCTGTAGCGAAATTAATAAAAGCTTTACCCGAACTACACGCTAACTTAATAGACAATAATTGGGATAAAGCCGCTCATGCCATTATGACCACGGATACTTTTGCAAAAGGTTATTCGAAAGTCTTTGAAATAAGCGGGCAGATGATCACCATAACCGGTATATCAAAAGGCGCGGGTATGATACAGCCTAATATGGCAACTATGCTGGGTTTTCTTGCAACTGATGCTAAAATTTCTCAAGAAAATCTACAAAAATGCCTGGTAATGGCAGTAGAGCCGTCCTTTAATAGAATTACTGTTGATGGCGATACTTCGACAAACGATGCTTGTGTATTAATGGCAAGCGGAAAAAGTTTGCTGCCAGAAATTATGCCCGGTAGCGATGCTATGCAGCAGTTCCAGCAAGCTGTTCAGGATGCATGTATGCACTTGGCAGAAGCAATTATCCGGGATGGTGAGGGCGCAACCAAGTTAATCAGGATTAAAGTCCAGCAGGCAAAGAGCAATGCGGAAGCTGTTGAGGTTGCTAAAACAATTGCCCATTCTCCCTTAGTAAAAACGGCCTTTTTTGCCAGCGACCCAAACTGGGGGCGTATCTTGGCGGCTGTAGGGCGTTCGGGGCTTGAAAATCTGGATGTTAACAAAATTTCTATTTATTTAGATGATGCCTGTATCGTGGAAAGCGGTGGGCGTGCAAGTTCGTATACTGAGGCAGCAGGACAAAAAATCATGGATCAGCAGGAAATTACCGTAACAGTGATTCTGGAAAGAGGTGAGCTGGAGCAGCAAGTATTAACTTGCGACTTCTCCTATGACTATGTGCGTATTAATGCAGAGTATAGAACATAAACTATGGCAAAGATTGATGTCGCAATTGGAGTTGTGCGCGATAGAGCCGGGCGAGTCTTAATTTCCAAACGTAAGAGTGATACTCATCAAGGCGGTTTGTGGGAATTCCCAGGTGGAAAAATTGAGCAATCAGAAAATGATGAACAGGCTTTAAACAGGGAGTTGTTTGAAGAACTGAATATAAGGGTTATAAACTCCAGCCCGTTAATTAAAATAAACTTTAGTTATCCAGACTTAATTGTTCAGTTGCATGTACGAGAAGTGTATGGGTTTGACGGTGAGGTATTTGGGCGTGAAGGTCAACGATTCAAGTGGGTTGCATTACACGAGTTAAGTGATTATGAGTTTCCAGCAGCAAATAAACCTATTTTAACTGCCATTAAACTAGAGCAGCACTATGCGATTATTGGCGGAAATAATACTCGGGAGATATTATTAGAATTAGATAATGTCTGGAAGCAGGGTGTGGGTCTGATACAAATAAGGGCCAAAGAGTTATGTGCTGCAGATGCTGAGGAGGCGCTGGAGGTTGTAAGGGGTAAATGCAAGGAGCTGAATATGACTTACTTGATCAATTCGCAAATGCCGGTAAAAAGGTATTTAGATGAAGGTGTGCATTTGACCTCTGCAGATTTGAAGCTATTAAATCAGCGTCCTCAAAGTTCCGGTTATGTGGCGGCATCATGCCATAATCTGCAAGAGCTATACAAGGCAGAGCAAATGGCACTGGATTTTGCAGTGTTATCTCCTGTTATGCCAACATCCTCACATCCAGAGGCAAAAGCTCTTGGTTGGCAGCAGTTCAAAGAATGGGTTACTAAAGTAAATATTCCGGTTTTTGCATTGGGCGGAATTAGCAGACAGGATTTTAAAAAAGCGCTGGCATGCGGAGCGCAAGGGGTTTCAGGGATAAGTCTGTATAAAGGGTAAAAACTCAGGAATGCTGGATTTTTTGAGCTTTGATTAAGAGGCTTGTTATTTCTTATATCCTCATATAAATCAAGAATTGTCGACAAAGTAAAAATAAAGTCTTGACGGTAGTGTGTGTGGATGTATAATAGCCGGCTGTTCAACGCTATTGAGTGTTGAGCGGGTTTGGTTTAGCGGATGCTGATTGTTCTCTTGGGCGGTTGTTTTTAGACTTTCTGAGGCGCGGCTGAAGCGATTTAGGCCGGACTGGAAAAGAAAAAATAAAAGCTTGACCGGAATAAAAAGAACGTTATAATGGTCGGCTCCTTAACGAGAGTTGAGGACGGATCTTCGGGTTCGGTTAGTGTTGGTTTTAAGTGTTTTTTGGATGTACGGGAATGAGCAATCATTCCGGGTTTTACCGCCGAAAAGACTTGAAAATAAACATTGACAACGAGTTTAGACTCTGTAAAATAGTCTAACTCAGCAGGGCTGATTCATCGCTCTGGGCTCTTTAAAAATATGATCAAAATAATTTGTGTGGGTGCTTGTAGAGATTATTAGCATGATAAAGATAATCGATATAAGAATCTACCGTTACTTTCGAGTAACAAAACGTAAATTCTGACAATCGAACCAAAGATTGGTGACACATCTGATGATGTCACAAAATGATTTAAAACTGAAGAGTTTGATCATGGCTCAGATTGAACGCTGGCGGTATGCTTAACACATGCAAGTCGAACGGTAACAGGCTAGCTTGCTAGCGCTGACGAGTGGCGGACGGGTGCGTAACGCGTAGGAATCTGCCTATTAGTGGGGGACAACCTGGTGAAAACCAGGCTAATACCGCATACGCCCTACGGGGGAAAGCAGGGGATCTTCGGACCTTGCGCTAATAGATGAGCCTGCGTT
>NZ_LPUF01000006.1 GCF_002072955.1 Methyloprofundus sedimenti
GCATACCGACGGTACGGGATCGAGTGGTACAAACAATATTAAAGCTACTGCTGGAACCGGTCTTTGATCCGCATTTTTCACCGCACAGCTATGGATTTCGCCCAGGGCGAAGCCAGCACGAAGCGGTACAAGCGGCACAACAGATAGTGAACAGTGGCAAGCCCTACGTGGTGGATATAGATCTATCCAAGTTTTTTGATAGAATCCATCACGACAGGCTGATAGCCCGAATGGGCGAGAAAATATCCGACAAACGGATACTTCGCCTAGTCGGAAACATGTTGCGTAGCGGCGTCATGATCAATGGCATCGTCAACCCCAGCAAGGAAGGCGCAATGCAAGGGGGCTCACTCAGTCCCTTGCTGAGCAATATCGTTCTGGATGAACTGGATCAGGAATTGGAAAAACGTGGACTGGAATTTTGCAGGTACGCGGACGACTGTAATATCTTCGTAAAATCGCAAAAAGCGGCAGATCGAGTGATGGAAAAAGTCAGCCAATTCATCGAAAAGAAGCTGAAACTGAAAGTGAATCAGGAGAAAAGCCAGGTGGCTAAATCCGATGCGGTAAAGTTTTTAGGTTTTACCGTGGTTAAGGGGACAATTGCCATTGCGCATAAAGCCCTGCAAACAGCCATGAGTAAAATCGAAGCACTGACACCGCGAGGTACACATCAGACTCTGGATACATCACTGGACGAGATCAATCAATGGTATGTGGGCTGGTCAAATTACTACAGTTTGACTTACTACCCCTCACAATTGAATAAAATCGAAGCCCATATCAGGCGACGACTACGATCACGAATAGTCGATCAACAAAAGAGAAAACAGCATCTATATCGAAAACTGGTCAAACGGGGCGTACCACGAAAACAAGCATCAAAAGCCGTCTTTTCAAACAACAAACGGTGGCAACTCTCCAATGCGCGAGCAGTGACGAGGGCTTATCCGAACAGTTGGTTTATAAATCTGAAAGGGCAGGAAATACGATCCGACCGAAAGTTAGAGCATTGGTTTGAAGTTTCTCAATGGATACGTCTTGCGTGAGGAGCCGTGTACGGACCCGTACGCACGGTTCTGTGGGCAGACGGGAGCTGCGGCTCCCTCTGACCCGATCTGGATATGTGTTTAAAGGGGCTGTTAAGGTTTATATCTTGAATACAGCCCCTGTGTTAGAGTCAATTAGCATCAGGATAAAATAATTGCTCACCGTGTTTTTTATAGTCGCCAATCAGTTTCTGGCCTTCAGTACCGGTGATAAAATCTATGTATTTCTTTGCCAGATCATATTTTACGTGCTTATGTTTAGCCGGATTTACCGCGATAATATGATACGGATTAAACAGGGCCTTATCACCTTCATTAAGGATAACTAAATCTATTTTATCTTTAAATGCAAGATAGGTACCCCGATCAGTTAGCGTATAAGCCTGTTTTTCATCGGCAATTTTAATTACTGCGCCCATACCTTGTCCAACTTCAAGGTACCAGGGCTTAGCAGGTGTTATTTCAGCCTGTTGCCATAAAGACAGCTCTTTTTTATGTGTGCCGGAGTCATCGCCACGAGAAATAAAATCGACTTGTGCTTGAGAAATCTGTTGCAGTGCATTGGCAATAGGTTGATTGATATCAATATTAGCAGGGTTAGATCCAGGCCCAATGAGTACAAAATCATTATGCATCACGGCTTTTCTATCTATGCCGTAACCTTCTTGTACGAATTTTAGTTCAGCCGCAGGCGCATGAACAAATACTACATCGACATCGCCATTTTCTCCTAAATGAAGTGCTTTGCCTGTGCCAACGGCTATGATATCAAGATGCACGTTATAGCGTTTTTCAAATAAGGGGTTGATTACTTTCAGCAAGCCTGAGTTTTCAGTGCTGGTAGTCGTTGACATGCGTAAGCTGTCTTGCGCATAGACAGAATTAATAATGAGACAAAAACTAAGTAGAAGTATATTTTTTAGCATAATAGATGTATTAATTTAAAGAAGATTCAAACACTGGTTTATTTCAATTTATAATTGATTAATGCAGATTTTACTGGATAAATCATTTCATACTTAATATTTTATTTGTTTTTCCCTTTTTTCTACGCATGAACCTATATGACAAATATTTATCAATTAAATCAACTATGCTTTGCTTATGCCAATAAGCAAGCACTGTCGCTAGAGAATTTACAGATAGAAGAAGGAAAAATAACTGCATTAATTGGTGCAAATGGCTCAGGAAAAAGTACTTTACTCAATATACTTGCATTTTTAGCAAGTCCTTCTCAGGGCGAAATCCTTTTTAGGAACCAAAGTGTCAATAAACGAGATTTAATTCAGTATAGACGGCGCGTGGGTTTTCTTGCGCAAAAGCCTTTTATGCTTGCAGGAAGTGCTTACGACAATATTGATTTTGCCTTAAAAATTCACAATCAATTACAGCGTCCTGAGAAAATATTAAAGGTCTTAAAGCAACTGGATATTAGTCATTGTATTCACCAGCAAGCTAAATTATTATCCGGTGGTGAACTGCAAAAAGTTGCTTTAGCACGTATTCTGGTTTTAGCCCCCGAAGTTTTATTATTAGATGAGCCGTTTAGTTATCTGGATCAGAGTAGTGCGCAAGCCCTGGAATTATTTTTGCAAAGTTATACACGGAAAACTGGTAAGACATTGATTTTTAGCACACATGATCGCTTGCAAGGTTTTGCGTTGGCTGATCATGTGGTAGCTCTCGCTGATGGTATGGAAGTAATGACACCGCTGATTAATGTATTTCATGGTGAAATAAAGCAGCATCAGTTTCATAGCGGTTCATTGTGCATTCAATTACCTGAAGCCATTAGCAAAGGGCGTCATGCCTCAATTAACCCTCAAGATATTGTGTTATCCACAACAGCACTGGAATCGAGCATGCGTAATCACTTTCTGGGGAGGGTTATTATGATTGCTGAAGAAATGGGCGTTGTTCGAGTCAATGTAGATACGGGTGTCATCTTTAAGGTACTGATAACTTATCAGGCTTTAGACGAATTAAAAATAAAGCTGGGGGAACAGGTATGGGTTAATTTCAAGTCCAACTCTGTCGTAGTTTTTTAAGTCTAAAGTGTTCTAAAACTGTGTTACCGCCTTAATATCAATGCACAAGTAATAAAGCATGATCTACACCACAATCATTGTGTTTGAACATACTCTTAAAGAACGGTCTGTTGCATAAATATTTAACAGTTCAATTGGGTAAACCACTATGCGTAGTAAAACGGCTACCATCGAAATAACAGGGGAGTTGTAATATTTAGGGCAAGCCATATCAAAATCAGGATCCAAAGATGCTTCTTTATTAACTGGAAAATTAGATTTTTCTAAAAAATTGCTTACCTATTTAAAATGCAAAAGAGCCAAAATAAATTTAAGTCATTATTTCTCTTATTGAGTATGGTTCAGGAAAAATACTGCCTGTACTGAAATCGGTGAAACGCTAGGGATAAATAAAATTTTACAATATCTAATTTAAATTTCTCAATTGGCTGATAACGCCTGTTTAGGCAGTATTATTTGTTCTCCTGCCTTTAAGCCCGCAATGATCTTGATACGGCCGTCAGGGTAACCCTGGCCTATGCGAACAAATCGACGAACTGGCTGTCCGCCTTCCAGTACCCAAACCACATCCAGTTGCCCTACCTGATGCAGATAGCCCTCAGGAATTAATAAGACTTGTTCATCCCCTTGAGGAATACGGAGTCTGGCAAACATACCTGGAAATAAGCCGGTTTGTTGTTCGTCATGTGTTTTGATCAACAGGCTGCGTGTGCCGGGATCGGCTGCCGGAACAATCTCAGCAATTGTGACAGGCAGGGTTTTATCCAATGTGTCTATGCGCGCTTCCAATACTTGTCCCGGTTTCAAGGCGATGGCGACTGATTCACGCACATGCGCTTCGAAACGTAACGAAGCTGGATCGTATATGGATAACAGTGTTTTACCGGGTGAGGCGATATCGCCTGGTTCGGCATAACGATCGATCACTCGTGCAGCAAATGTTGCTTTTATCTGACTGTAATCCAGCACATATTGTGTTTCATTAAGTGCCTGACGAGCGGACAAAAGTTGCGATTTTAAGCTTTCATAGTCAGCTTTTGCGGCTTCAAGATCCACCAGTGTTGCACTTTCTTTGGCATAAAGATTTTGAGTTCTTGTGAAATGAGATTTAGCCTGCTGCAAGCGAGCATTGATCACATTCAGGTTTTGCGCAGCCTGAGCACGGCGTGCTTTAAGATTCTGATCATCAAGAGAAACCAGTAATTGTCCTGCTTTTATACTATCCCCGGATTTAACATAAATAGCCTTGATTTTTGCCTGAATTTGCGCAGCCACCTGGGTGGTTTGTCCTGATTGCACGGACGCGGTTACTTCTTCAAATAGCGGAATGCGCTCAGGAATCAGCGTCAATGTTGGGCCTGAATACTGGTTGACGACTGGATTGATACCGGATGCAATTTTTTCTTCGAATGCGCCCGCCATCCACAGGATCATCAATAATAAAACCAGGAGGGTAACAATCGATGCCATGAGAGTTTTAAATGAGTTGGACAAGATCATTGCTCCGTGTCTGTATAAATTAAATAGTAAACCGTCGGGATCACGAACAAAGTAAACAGTGTTGAACCTATAATGCCGAAAATAATAGCAATAGCCAAACCGCTAAACACTGGGTCGAGGGCTATGACTATATTGCCTAACAGGGTTGTGCCGGCAGTCAGCAAGACTGGTCTCATGCGGATTGTTCCTGCTTTTAGTAGGGCATCGCGTAAGGCCAGGCCTTCATTTCTGGCCTGGGTGATAAACTCCACCAGAATCAATGAATTTCTGACCACAATTCCCGCTAAGGCGATCATGCCGATCATGGCGGTAGCGGTAAATAACACAGGGTTAGGACTACCATTAATAAACCGTTCACCAAACTGATTGAGTAGCCAGAATCCCGGCATAATCCCAATCACAGTTAATGGAATCGCCGACATAATAATCAATGATAAAGTTGCGGAGCCGGTTTGTAAGCGAAGAACGAAAAAAATGCCTACCAGCGCAAAGGCAAAGGCCAATCCCATATCACGAAACACTTCCACGGTGATTTTCCATTCACCTTCTCCACCCCAGCTAATGTTTACACCGTCCGGGAGTTTCCAGGGAATGCCACCGCCAGAATTGAAGAAAGTGCGATGCTGCCAGTCTGGTGCTGTATTGGTTGAATTATTCAAATCGGCGCTGACATCGGCGATGACTTCAGCTGGCGTCCGACCTTCCAACTCGGCCATCACATATACCACCGGCTTTAGATCCTTGTGATAGATGGCTTGATCGGCTTCGGATTCGACAAACTCTCCCAATTCGACCAGTGATATCATGGTTGAGCCGAATAGCGATTGTGCCTTTAGTGGTAACTCGCCAAAAGCCTGCTGGCTACTGCGAGCGTATTCAGGCAGGCGTACTTGAATAGGGATAGGCTGCAATTCGCGCTCCAAATTAAAGTAACCTGCGACAAAGCCTTGATTAGCCAGGCTTAAGGTTTGCGCTAGTGTTTGTGTGGTAATGCCGGACAGCGCCGCTTTTTCCTTATCGGTTTGAAAACGCCAGCGTGTTTGTGCCGATTCCAAACTGGAATCGATATCCACCACAAAAGGTTCTTGCGCCAAGCGCTGCATAACTATCTCTGCCGCTTGTCTTTGTTGCGCGTAATTTGTAAGTGTGTCGCCGTAAAGTTCAGCAACTAAAGTACTTACCACAGGAGGGCCGGGCGGAACTTCGACTACTTTGACTGAAATACCGTTGTTATTTAATGGCTTTAGCAATGCCCGCAGTCGCATTAGAATCGGATGCGACTGATGCTCTCGCTGTGCTTTGGGTGCCAGTGTCAAGCGTATGTCAGCCATATTAGGTGCTACACGATAGTCATATTGCCGTACCAGACCATTGAAGTCGATGGGCGATGGTACACCGACATAAGCCGCTTGAGCGGCTATTTCGGGAAGTTGCGCAGCTAATTGTGTGGCTTGTCGGGTAACAGCAGCAGTTTGTTCCAGACTGCTATATTCCGGCATATCAATGATAATCTGCATTTCGTCTTTATTATCAAACGGTAGCAGTTTGAGCGGTACCATCCGTAATACAGGTAGTATGGCTGTTATTAAAAACAGCCCTAGCATTAATAGAATCAGACTCCATGCGGTTTTTCGGCTGGCGATACAGGGCGCTACCAGGCGTTCGTATAAACCAGGCTTGGCATTGGCTATAACCGTTTCTGCGGTAGGTTTGAGCGCCTTGCTGGCCAACCAGGGCGTGACGATAAATGCAACGACAGTCGATGACATAACCGCCACCGGTACATTAAAGGCCATGGGTGCCATATAAGGCCCCATCATACCGGTAATAAAGGCCAGCGGGATAAATGCCAGAATAATAGTCAGCGTCGACATCAGCAGTGCTGGACGAATTTCCGCCATAGCGGCAACAATTCGCTCTTGGAGACTACCGTTACCCTGGCGCATGAAGCGTTCGATATTGTCGATACCGGTAATCGGATCGTCTACTAATAAACCCAAAGCCAGAATCAGCGCAAATAATGTGACGCGGTTAATGGTGTAGCCGAAAGCCATGTCCAGCATCAGGGTCGCGCCATAGCAAATAGGAATCGCTAAACCGACGACTAAAGCCGGCCGCCATCCCAGAAAAATTGCTATGAATAGCACGACTGTTGAAATCGCAAAACCCAAACTGCTGACCAGATTATTAACTTTGTCGTCTGCTGTTTGCCCGTAATCGCGCAGGATCTCAATATGCACTTCGGGTGGCAATAATTGTTGAGATAGTTTTTGCAATTTCTGATGCACATTTTCCGCTACCGTAACCGCATTGGCACCACGCTTTTTTCCGATTGCCAGGGTCACCAGTGGATAATCAGCAGAAAATTCATCAGCCAAGGGATGCGCGGTAGCAAAGCTGAGCCAGTTGTAATGGTCTGTTTCAGCCGGGCCATCTTTGATTTTGGCGATATCAGTTAAATAAACTGGAATACCATTGACACGATTAACAACCAGTTTTCGCAATTGCTCGACGCTGGTAATAAAATCACCCGCTTCAAGTTGAATAGCCGTATTGTTTACAGTGACTATGCCGGCATTAATTAACTGGTTGGCGGCTTGAATTGCCAAAGCAACATCCAACGCGGTCGTTTGTCGTGCCATCATGCTTTGCGGGTTTAGTAAAACTTGCAGTGTTCGCTGCCGACCGCCAGTAACGTTGATCTGATTAGTATCAGTAATCTGCTGTAGCTCAACTGTGAGCTCATCGGCAAACCGTCGCAGTTCATAATCACCATACAGATCGGGGTTATCACTCCATAAACCAGCGACTAAAATAGGTACGTCATCAACTTCTACCGGTTTGACTAGCCAGTTAGTCACTACCGCAGGAATTTTATCCTGATTGGAATATAATTTACTGTAGACGTTCAAGAGTGAATCTTCGCGGTCTTCTCCGACGAAAAAACGTAAAGTAACAATCGTTCGTCCGTTAATGGTTCGAGAATAGACATTTTCGATACCGGCAATCTGGGTTAGCAGTTTTTCAAGAGGTTGGGTGACTTGTTTTTCAATCTGTCGGGCCGTTAAACCAGGTGCTGTAACCAAAACATTTGCCATTGGCACGACGATTTGCGGTTCTTCTTCCCGGGGAGTATAAATCAAAGCCAGCACACCCAGCGATATGGATAGAATAAACACAAACATTGGCAATCCGCCTTGCAGAGAATAGCTTACCAAGCGGTCTAACAGATGCGGTTTGGGGAAGTCGGATAAATGAGGCAATGTTATGATAAATTATTAATTTCTAATATTTCATTTTTACACAGCCTCTTAGTTTTTTCAATTTTATAATGAACGCAGGCGCTTATCCAAAGACGTTATTCTTTAATCATTTATCACCCTGAAGGTGCTCGGGAAACGAGACAGCTGTACGAATGAGCTTGTGTTCCCAAGTCCCCCGTGGACATGTAACCGGATTTTTTGTCAGAATTTGAGCGATAGGGAGTGAAGGTAAAATATAAGGTATTCCAAAACGACGTCAAATCTTATTGAAATGGCCAATAATGACCACATATTGTTATAGAATTCCCTCTAAAACATTTCTCTGCCGAGTTATGAGAGTCAGTACCAGGGTGTGAAGGCTCTAGTTTCGAGCAGTTTTACGGTTGATTGAATGCAATAAGACGCGTATCAGGCTCAAGACAGCAGCCATTTTCTTAACGGTATAGTGAAATAATTAATTTGCGGAGAGACAAGTCACCGAGGTCACCATAAATAATCAGGTCGCAAGGTGCAAAGCTTTCTTCATTAGTTGTTACTATTATATGTTCGTAGGGAGCTTTTTTTGCTATTCAGAGCCTTACATTATTAAGTCAGTATTGGATGTATCTGACAGTAAAATAGAGTATAGTATTCATGTTGTTAAAAGTGAATATCGAGCGGTGGGTGTGAAATGAAATTTAATCCATGTAAAGGTAGTGATTTTTGTACAGAATCTGGGTCGCATTGTGAAGGTTGCGGCAGGTCTCATGTGGAAATTGCGGAAACCAGAAATCTGATTCAAGGCCTGGTTGAGTTTGTGCGAAAACAAGATTATGAAAACCCCGAAGATTTTGCTCAGTTTGTCAGTGGGTCGCTGGTAAAAAAATGTCTGAAATTTTGAATCAATAGTATTCAAAATAGCTGAACAAAAAGTGTACTATTTACAAAACAAGTTGTTTTAGATAATATTTTATAACGCAAGTCTCCAGAAATATTACTGGGGATGGCTATTTTAATTGAGAGGAAAAAAGATAATGCAAGTAACTTCAGATATGTTGGCTGAACTAATTAAAGCCGCGAGTGATACTATGGCAGAGCACGATGCAGAGGTAACTGAGCTGGATAAAACCCTTGGTGATGGTGATCATGTAATTAATATCCGTCGTGGACTTGGTTTTCTAGTCGAGCAAAGTGAAGAAATAAGCCAGTTAGATTGGGCTGATGCATGGAAAAAAATGGGCATGACCTGCATGAGCAAAATCGGTGGTGCTTCAGGTTCTTTAATAGGTACTTTTTTTGTTGCCATGGGAAAAGATGCGGCAGGAAAAACAGTTGATCCTGTGGTTTTTGCTCAAGCCTTTAATGCTGCAGTAGAAGCAATGAAAGCCCGCGGAAAATCAGATGCTGGTGAAAAAACAATGTTAGATACATTAATTCCGGTAGCTAACTATCTAACTGAAAACTGTGGTAAAACCGAGCTTCCTGCTTTATTGGCAGGACTTAAAGAAACGGCTATTAAAGGCATGGAGTCAACAAAAGTCATGCATGCAACACGAGGTCGTTCTTCATTCCTGGGTGAGCGCAGTGTGGGTCATATTGATGCTGGTGCAAGAAGTACGCAGTTAATGATTTGTGCAATTGCAGAAACAATAGAAGCGAAATTATAGGCTGTTCCTTAGTTATAGAGTATGACAACTTTATCTGTTGCATTTAACAAGAATGATTTTTTATTGCTGGTGGATGTGTAACCGGTACAGTAACGTGCATTAAAAATCAGTTACAGGATTGTTGTGTAAGGTGGGCATTGCCCACCTTTTTACTTTGTAGGGATTGAAATATACAATACTGTCTTGTTAATGAACAAAGCTGAGGTTTGTTATTTCTGGTTAAATTAGGAATGTGTTTTTTTTGGCTTTGCCAGCACCACGGCTTTGTGTTGGCAAGAATGCTGATTAAAAACCGTGGTAGTGTTCAGGCTAAAATAGTCTATCGTCTGCTGATTTTTTTTCAGACGCTAGAAGGGGATGGGTAAAACCTAGCAACCCCAGCGTAAATTAGCTGTATGCACAGGCGCATCCCATAATCCGATTAATTCATCATCTAACAAAGTAACCGTAATAGAAACACCTGCCATATCTAAGGCAGTAGTGTACTCACCGACCAAAGAACGCTCAATAATAACGCCACGTTCTTCCCAGTATTGACATGCTAAATCAAAGATTAAGTACTGTTCCATTGGCGGAGTAGCACCCAGGCCATTAACATGTAGCAGGATTCTTTGTCCTTTTTGTGGCTTTAAATCATCGTCAATCGCTTTGGCAATAATTGCAACAATTTCAGTAGCTGTACCCAGTTTCATGGTTTTAATGCCGCGTTCACCGTGAATACCGACACCCATTTCCATTTCATCTTCTGCAAGTGTAAAGGTAGGTTCTCCTAACGCAGGAATAGTGCAACTTGTTAATGCAACACCCATGGATGCAGTACTATTAGCAACACGGTCACCGATTGCTTTACATGTAGCCAGATCTGCGCCATTTTCAGCTGCCGCACCAACCATTTTTTCAACAATTAATGTTCCAGCAACACCGCGGCGACCAGTACTGTGATCTTTAGGTAAAGATACGTCATCTGCAACAATCACTGATTCAGAAGGGAAGTCGGTCATTTCAGCGCCGATTTCGAAGTTCATGATATCGCCCGCATAGTTTTTTACTATATATATCACACCCGCTTCGGTGCCCACTGCTTCAGCTGCAGCCATCATTTGGTCAGGGGTTGGTGAGGTAAAGGTTTGTCCTGGACAAGCAGCATCCAGCATGCCTTTGCCAACAAAGCCTGCATGTAGTGGCTCATGTCCTGCGCCGCCGCCTGAAATAACAACTACTTTATTTTTAGGAGTAGGGGCTACGCGAGTGATGTAGCAAGGGTCAGGATTTAGCTTTAAAATGTCTTGATGTGCTTTCGCAACACCTTTTATACTTTCGTTAAACAGGTTTTCGATGGTGTTATAAAATTTTTTCATTAGTAGTTTCCTGAAATTATTGTTGTTTTCCTGAGATACATATTAGTGCTCGTGTGTGATTATACTTCATGTGCTTTCTGATAGAAAATGCGCTTGTTAAAATCATACCTGGAAAAGGTTGAATAGGGTTTGTACAAACCGTGTATTCTATATTCGTAATATTCCCTCAGAAACCCTTTTTGCAACAGAATTCTGGTTGAGCGGAGTTTACTTGCTTCAGATTAATTCTGATTATGATGCATTTAGAGTTGCGGGCTGAAGTCCGTTTTCATTGTTATGCAGTAAATACTTCGTGCGGTCACATATGCGGTTTTCTAGTAGCCGATTTTAGCCGATAGCCGCGTTGCTGAAACAGTTACGTAGCTTGCTATGCGCCTGTTTCAGCGCCTTGCTCTTGACTAAAATCAATTCGCTATAAAATTCCGCATCTGTGACCGCGCGAAGTATAATAACTGGCTAACATTTATTTATCAGTTTCCAGAAGTATTTATGTCCTTACTTTTTTCTTTTTTTCGGCGTAGTACGCATTCGATTGACTCTTTAAACGAGTATGTTGGTCGTTTTGTGTCCTGGTTGACCTTGGTCCTGGTTTTAGTGACATTTTGTATTGTGTTGCTGCGTTATCTATTTGATCTTAGCTGGGTACCGATGCAGGAGTCTATTATTTATCTGCATGGACTGGTATTTATGCTGGGAGCTGCGTATACACTAAAACATGATAGACATGTACGGGTTGATATTGTCTATCAGCGTTGTACGCCAAAAGTCAAAGCATGGATTGATTTATTGGGCACGCTGTTTTTATTGTTGCCTGTGGCTGGATTTATTCTCTGGAGCAGCTGGGGTTATGTAATGGATTCCTGGGATATATTAGAGAGTTCACGTAACTCAGGAGGCTTGCCTATTATCTATTTACTTAAATCCTGTTTGTTATTGATGTCTGGCTTGTTGATCTTACAGGGCTTGTCAATATTTATGAGCAAGATAGTCTACTTATTTGCACCGGGAATAAAGCATGGATAGTTATATGGCTCTATGGATGTTCCTTGCGGTCTTTGTGGTTTTATTGTCAGGTTATCCGGTTGCTTTCGTGCTCAGTGGGACGGCATTGATGTTTGCCTTATTAGGCCTGCAGCTGGATACTTTTGATGCAGATTTTTTAACGGCTTTGCCCAATCGTTTGTTTGGTATTATAAATAATGAAACGTTGATTGCCGTGCCCTTATTTGTCTTTATGGGGGTGATGCTGGAACGGGCAAAGATTGCTGAATCTTTACTGGAGGCAATGTCGGAATTATTTGGTTCCTTACATGGTGGACTGGGTTTGGCAGTAACAATTGTGGGCATGCTAATGGCGGCCAGTACAGGTATTGTCGGTGCTACTGTTGTGACTATGGGTCTATTGTCCTTACCGACCATGCTAAAGAGCGGTTATCACCCTACGATTTCCTGCGGTATTATCTGTGCCTCAGGCACATTGGGGCAAATTATTCCTCCTTCAATTGTTCTGGTATTACTAGGCGATGTTATGTCTTCAGCCTATCAGCAGGCACAATTAGAAATGGGAGTTTTCGCGCCTGAAACAATTTCTGTGGGGGATTTATTTGCCGGGGCCATATTACCAGGCTTGTTACTGGTAATATTGTATCTGATTTATATTACGCTAACAGCGTGGATATGCCCTGCCAGTATGCCAAAGCCGAAAATAACGGAGCGCCATCAATCAGGCTTTTATTTGCGTGTTTGTAGAAGCTTATTACCCCCCTTGATGTTGATATTAGCCGTATTAGGGTCAATCATTGGAGGCCTGGCAACTCCAACCGAAGCCGCTTCGGTAGGGGCTATGGGCGCTCTATTCTTGGCATTTATCAACAAGCAGTTAAGTAAAGACATTTTGCAAGAAGTAATGCACAACACAACTCAAATCACCAGCATGGTATTTATGATCCTGATTGGTGCTGCGCTCTTTTCTTTAGTGTTTAGAGGCTTTGAAGGTGATGAGCTGATTGTCGAACTACTGTCTGATTTACCGGGCGGGAAATTTGGTGCTCTGTTTATGGTCATGCTGGTGATGTTTTTACTCGGCTTTGTGTTGGACTTTATTGAGATCACTTTTGTTATTGTACCTATTGTTGGCCCGGTTTTATTAGCGATGGGTATTGACCCTGTATGGCTAGGCATTATGATTGCATTAAATTTACAAACCTCGTTTCTAACGCCGCCTTTTGGTTTTGCACTTTTTTACTTACGCGGTGTTGCCCCTGCCGCAGTGACAACCGGACAAATTTATAAAGGTGTTATACCTTTTATTATCATACAATTATTGTTGCTCGGAATATTGGCCTACTTTCCTGAGCTGGCAACCTGGTTACCTTCAATTATTTATGCTTGATGTCATGAAAAACAGACGATTATTAATTTTTATATTATTTAGCGTTATATTAAACGCATGTGGCCAGCAAGGGCCTTTATTTATGCCGGTAGAAGATGAAGTGATACAAAGTCCGCCTCCAATAGAAAGCGACAAGCAAGAAGCAGGAACCCATTGATGGATTATTTTAATTATCGTGAACAAAGGCTCTTTGCTGAAGATGTTGCTGTCGAGGACATCATCACCGAATACGGGTCACCATGCTATATTTATTCCAAAGCAACTTTAGAACGTCATTGGCATGCCTTTGATTCAGCCTTTGGTAAACAAGCACATTTGATTTGTTATGCGGTTAAAGCCAATTCCAATATTGCCATCTTAAATACCTTGGCGCTCTTGGGTTCTGGTTTTGATATTGTTTCATTGGGTGAGCTGGAGCGGGTGCTAGCTGCACAAAGTGATCCGAAAAAAGTGGTTTTTTCAGGTGTGGGTAAGCGTGAAGACGAAATTAGAGCAGCGTTAAAGGTTGGTATTCGTTGTTTTAATATTGAGGTACAAGGTGAACTGGATAGAATTAACCAGATAGCTGGCGAGTTAGGCGTGATAGCTCCTGTTTCTTTTCGGGTAAATCCGGATGTGGATGCGAAAACACATCCTTATATTTCAACTGGTTTAAAAGAAAATAAATTTGGTATTGACATAGAAGGAGCGCTGGATGAATATCGACGCGCAGCTGCAATGCCGCATATTGAAATTGTCGGCATTGATTGTCATATAGGTTCACAATTAATTGAAACACGGCCTTTCCTGGATGCTTTGGAGCGTGTATTGAAAATTGTTAATGCTTTAAAAGCTGAAGGAATTGTATTGCATCACTTAGATTTGGGCGGTGGTTTAGGTATTTGCTATAACGATGAAACTCCTCCTGAGCCTGCTGAATATGTTGCTGCTCTTTTAAAAGGGCTTGGCGATAATAATTTAGAGATTTTACTGGAGCCGGGGCGGGCTATTTCAGGAAATGCCGGTATTTTAGTCACTAAAGTCGAATATTTAAAACCTACCGAATATAAGAATTTTGCCATTGTCGATGCCGCGATGAATGATTTAGTGCGCCCATCATTATACGGCTCATGGCAAGCAATTATTCCAGTGCAGTTGGGGAGCAAGGAGCCAGAGAATGAGTGGGATGTAGTAGGCCCCGTATGTGAAACCGGCGATTTTCTGGGTAAAGATCGACGTTTGGCTCTAAGTCAGGGTGATTTATTGGCAATTCGATCTTCGGGAGCCTATGGTTTTACCATGAGTTCAAACTATAATTCTAGACCTAGAATCGCTGAGATTATGGTTGATGGTGATCGCATGCACTTAATAAGAGAGCGTGAAAGTGTCGCACAATTATGGGCTGGTGAGCATTTATTGTAGAGCGCAGGGGATACACCTGTACCTTCGTTTTACAACGTTGAGATTTATGGAAATAGTTGGATGATAATTGAATTTACAAAAATGCATGGTCTGGGAAATGACTTTGTCGTGGTTGATGCTATTCGACAGCAGATTTCTCTAACGCCTGAACAGATTCGGTTTGTTGCTAATCGGCATTTCGGTGTGGGTTGTGATCAGTTGTTATTAGTTGAAAATACTCTGCATTCTGATGCAGACTTTCGCTATCGTATTTTCAATGCAGATGGGAGTGAAGTAGCACAATGTGGAAATGGTGCGCGTTGTTTCGCACGCTTTATCAGAGACAAAAAATTATCCTATAAAGATACTATTCTAGTAGATACTCATGCGGGGCAGTTGTTATTGACTTTTGATAATGATGGGTTAATCACGGTCAATATGGGGATACCACTGCATGAGCCCACGCTAATTCCGCTTAAAACAGAGCAGGAAGAAAAGTTGTATACTGTGATGCTTAATAATGTAGAAAAAGCCTTTGGAGCAGTGTCTTTAGGTAATCCACATGCAGTATTGCAAGTGGCTGATGTGGAGCTAGCTGTTGTAGACGAAGTCGGTGAAGCGCTGGAAAGTCATGCTTTTTTTCCCGAGAGAGTGAATATCGGCTTTATGCAGGTAATCGATCGAAATAAGATAAAATTGCGTGTTTTTGAGCGAGGGGCAGGAGAAACTTTGGCCTGTGGTAGTGGGGCCTGCGCCGCAGTTGTTATTGGTATAGAACAACAGCTATTAGCGAATGATGTGCTGGTTGAGCTACCGGGAGGGCAGCTTAAAATCAGTTGGCAAGGTCGCGGTAACCCTGTTTTTATGACTGGACCGGCAGTCAGTGTTTTTGAAGGAAGTATCGAGTTATGAGTGAATTGAGTTCAATGGAAGTGGAGGCTTATTTGAAACAGCATCCAGACTTTTTTCATGAACATTTAGAGTTATTAGAGCATATCAGTATTCCGCACCCGAGTGGTGACGCTGTGTCATTGATTTCTAAGCAATTAGAATTATTTCGTATCCGACATTATGAAATGGAAACCCAGCTAAATGGACTGATTGAAATCGCCAGAGAAAACGATAATTCTGCTAATAAAATGCACGAACTAATTTTGGCCGTGCTAGAAGCGGATACGCTGGAAACAGCGATTGAAAATTTGAATGTGGTTATGGCTGAATGCTTTTTAACTGATTTTTTTGCCGTCAGGATTATTAGCGCTGACCAGAGTAATAATGCATTGGCGGATTTATTTGTCGATCCTGAAAGTGCAGAGCTAACACATTTTATTACTGAATTAAATAGTAATCAGGCTAACTGCGGTCGACCCACTTTGGCACAGTCCAGATTTTTGTTTGGTGAAAATGCACTCGAAGTAAAGTCATGCGTTATTATTCCTATGGCGTATACTGAAATTGAAGGTTTGGTTGCAATCGGCAGCCGTGAAGAAGACCGCTTCCATTACAGTATGGGGCATTTATTTCTAACGCAAATAAGTGAGATTATTGGAACGCGTTTCGCAGCGTTGTTAAAGAACGCGACAGTATGATGCTAGAGCAAGCCAGGCAACAAGTCGCTGACTTTTTACAGCAGATAAAATTCGCAAGGCGTGTTTCTGAGCATACAGTGAATAACTATCAGAGGGATTTAAAGCGCTTGAGCAGTTTTTGTGACAAGCATATGATATCGGACTGGGTGGCGTTGAGTTCTGCAGATATTCTTAAGCATATAGCTGAGCGACATCGTGCGGGTTTATGCAGTAAAAGCCTGCAGCGTGAACTTTCTGCGATAAGAAGTTTTTATTTATTTTTGATGAAAACCGGTCAGGCAGACAATAATCCGGCGCAACATGTAAAAGCACCAAAACAAGCAAGGAAACTTCCTAAAACTCTTGATGTAGATCAAGTAAGTGCGTTATTGGATGCTGGTACGAATTCTGTGCTAGAACTGCGTGATGTGGCAATGTTTGAGTTATTTTACTCATCTGGACTGCGATTGAATGAACTGAGTTCATTAAATCTGGCGGATATAGATGTTTATGATAAGCAATTAACGGTGGTGAAGGGTAAAGGCGGGAAAACGCGGTTGTTACCCGTTGGAAGCAAGGCAATACAGGCGTTACAGAAATGGCTTAAAGCACGGCCGGCGGTAAATGAAAATGAACGTGCATTGTTCACAAGTACGCAAGGGAAACGTCTAGGAAATCGCAGTATACAGTTGCGTTTAAAGCAATGGTGTATTAAAAAAGGCATTCCCGAATCAGTCCATCCGCATATGTTACGTCATTCTTTTGCTACACATTTGCTGGAAACCAGTCAGGATTTAAGAGCAGTGCAAGAATTGCTGGGACATGAAAATATTAGTACCACACAAATTTATACACATCTGGATTTTCAACATCTAGCCGAAGTGTATGATCGCTCACATCCGCGTGCTAAAAAATCCAGCAAATGAATTTGAGCATTTTCTCAGGGGATTTATCTATGCCTATTACAGATAAATAATGTTAATATAGTATTTATTAGTTTGTACTGACGTGATAGATGGTTTTTCTTGTTGAGTTTGCAGACATCATTACTAAATAGAATAGGATTATAAAATGGCAGCCAGCGATTTTTCGCATGAAGCAGAGACGAAGGGATTCACATGGTTTCTCGGTGTTCTTGGTGCAATTTCGGTCATTGTTATTATCGTACTGTCTGGTTACTGGAGTATTGAGCCTAAAACTTTCGATGTCATGGCTGAAGCAAAGGGGCGCCAGGAGGCAGAGGGGCTTGATCATATGCCTAATGGTTATGTGTTTGCAAATACCTTAGTGCATATTGCCGAAACATTACTCTATAAGCCAGGGGGCTATCTTACCAATGATGTTGGTGTGCCAGGCATTCTGCTCGATAATATTCCGAGTTGGGAATATGGTGCATTGATTATGTTGCGTGACGGGGCTTCTGCATTAAGAAATCATCTGGCGCGGGCACAATCACAATCAGCGGAAGACCCTGATTTGGCCAGAGCCGAGCCGTATTTTTATTATGAACGTAATTCATGGGCTCTACCTTCTACCGAAGCGGAATATGAAAAAGGGATTGCGGCACTGCATGCCTATATGAATCGTTTAGCAGAACCGGAACATAAAAACCCGGGGCACTTTTATTCCAGGGCAGATAACTTATGGCAATATGTAGAGATTATTATCAAGCGTCTGGGCGGTATTTCAACTCGTCTGAGTGCCAGTACTGATCGCTATGAAGCATATGATATTAAACAAGAAAAATCAGCCGCGATTTCACAGACCAGCTGGTTGAAGCTGGATGATGAATTTTGGCAGGCACGAGGTTCTTGCTGGGCATTGCTACATATATTAAAAGCCATTAAATATGATTTTAGATTGATTTTGGAAGATAAACGCGCAATGGATACTGTAGAAATTATGATACATGAAATGGAAAATGCCTTGGCACCGATTACCAGTCCAGTTATTTTGAATGGTGATGGCTACGGTATTTCTGCTAATTATTCATTGGCAATGGCAAGTTATGTATCGCGTGCAAGCGCCGCGGCACTTGATTTACGCGACGTAATGAATAGAGGTTAATAGATAATGAAAGAAGAGTTACACGACAATCTTAAACAGGTTAGCACCTGGAAACGTATAGGTTTCATTCTTGTTTTTGCAGTTATAGCGGGTGTTGTACGAACCTTGATCTGGGTTATTGTGTTATTGCAAATTGCCTCAGCTTTAATTACTGGAGATACTAATCAGCACATTTTAGGCTTCGGTCAAAAATTAGCAGCGTATTTGTATCATATTATGTTGTTTATGACCTTTAATACTGACACAGTACCTTTCCCTTTTTCCGATTGGGAGTTAACAGAAGAAGCTATTAAAAGCAGGGATTTAGTCGCTAAGGAATAGGGTCCTTGGTTGCTATAAGTTGACTGAGTTTACCGAAAACATATTACTGTAACTACCTCAAAATGGTTGTTGAGAAGGTGACTTAAAACAAAGCCATTAATCGTTCACCCTCTTAATGCTGTATATGGTAATAAGTGAAGCTATATGTGCAGATCAAGAGTTATAAAACATTGAGCTACATCGACACCTAAAGTAAAGCCATGTCTGTCTCGTTGCGTAAAATCATTCACCTGGATATGGATGCGTTTTTTGCAGCGGTAGAGCAGCGGGATAATTCAAAATATCAGAACAAACCAATAATTGTCGGTGGTGCACCTGATAGCAGGGGCGTTGTTGCCACATGTAATTATGAAGCAAGAAAATACGGCATTCATTCTGCTATGCCATCATCCCGAGCGTTTAGCTTGTGTCCCAAAGCTATTTTTGTAAAGCCCCGGTTTGCTATTTATAAAGAAGTTTCATTCGCTATCCGTCAAATATTTTATCAATACACGGCCCTCGTGGAGCCTGTATCACTGGATGAAGCTTACCTGGATGTCAGTCATTCAGAACTATGTCAGGGGTCTGCAACACGCATCGCACAAACCATAAAGCAACAGATTTTATCCGAGGTCGGATTAGTTGCATCGGCAGGTATTTCCTATAATAAGTTTTTGGCAAAAATAGCCTCTGATATGGATAAACCAGATGGGCTATATTTGATAACACCAGAGCAAGGCCAAGATTTCGTTGCACGATTGCCTATTGGAAAGTTTCATGGTGTGGGTAAAGCGACTGAACGAAAAATGCATGATCTAGGCATAAAAAATGGTGCAGACCTTAAACAGTTTTCTTTGCCTGTTTTACAGCAGAATTTTGGTAAATCCGCATTGTTTTTCTTTAATATTGCACAAGGGATTGATGAAAGGCCTATTCGAGTCGATCGTGAAAGTAAATCCATAGGCACGGAAACTACCTATAGTCAGGATCTTGTGCAGAGTAATGAAATTTATCAACAGCTAACTGAGTTACTGAATAAGGCTTTGCTCAAAGTATATGCAAAAAAGTTGTATGCGCGTACTTTGACAATTAAAGTAAAATATCACAATTTTCAGCAAATTACTCGAAGCCTGACTTTTAATAAACCCATTAAAAGCCAACTAGCTGCTGAATCTGTATTTAAGCAATTGTTATGCAAAGACCGTATAGGCGAGAGTAAAATACGCTTATTAGGAATTACCTTGTCAACTCTGGAAAAGCAAACAGACTACTATCAGCAAATGGATTTATTTGATTAGTTTTTAGGGAGAAGCAGGATTTAGCCTGCATGACTACTCATCTCTCCACAACTACCCAATTTAATGAAGACAGGAGTAAAAAACTTTAGCAGTTTTGTATAAGCTAAAGCAATAACACTTCTACTAATAAAGATAATAAAGAGAGGAAAAAATGCAATTAGCAATGTGGGAAAGTATCTTATTAGGCGTCATGGCGCTTGGGCTTATTTTCTGGATGGGTCCTGGCATTAAAGTGACGCTACAACGTAGTAAGGAGGCGCCGAAAGACTGGCTTGGAGCACTGGTGCCGATAGGGGCTGTAGTATTATTTGTTATTTTTTTAATTTTGATGGTTTGATATGAGTGAATTTATAGATCCAGAACAGGAAGAAGAAACCTGGGCCATCAGGCCAAATAAATCACAAATAAAACGTGATATCTCAGTTTTGAGTGATTTATGTGAAGAAATAACGCAACTGGCACCCGCTCAGATAGAACGCTTAAATTTACCAGATAATATCGAGATAGCAATTCTGGAAGCGGCAAAAATGCCATTCAAAGGAGCAAGGAAACGTCAGCTGAAATTTATTAACGCAATGATGCGTAAGATTGATGTTGAACCGATACAGGCGCAATTAGACAAAATAAAAGCAAAAAGTGCACATGCTACACGAGAGTTGCATCAACTGGAGCAATTCCGGGAACGTTTTTTAACAGATGACAAGCAGGTTTTGACCGAGTTTCTAGTGCAGTATCCCAACGCAGATGCACAACATATCCGCCAATTGATTCGTAATGCTAAAAAAGAAATAGCCAGTGAAAAACCTCCTAAATCTTCGCGTTTATTGTTTCGTTATTTAAGAGAGTTGCTAGATAAGCAAACAGATAAATCTGAAGACTTGTAGCTCGATTTGTGTATTGATGAGAGCGTGGTTTAGCCCGCTTATATCATGTTCAGACAGTCTGCTGAAGGACATGCAAAGCCTCGAGACGCATATAAGCATATGTGGGGTATTGTTGAAAAATGATTAATTTAGAATATAGAGACCAATGATTAAAAAGTTTAGTAATGTTTTTTTATTGATGTTTTTACTATTGGCTTCTTTTCAGCTAAAAGCAAGTAGCGAAGAGAGGTATGTGGCAATTACTGAAATGCTTAAAAACGTGGCAGAAATTAATCAGGAAATTGCAAGCAATGATGATGATGCAACATTACAGATTTTACTGCAGAAAAAAAATAGCATATTTCATAATTTACTGTTAATTATTCGTGGCTCTTATATTGAATATCAAGTGCAGGATATCAATGAAGAAGAGCTCATATTATTGCGCTCAAAGATTAATATTAATCTTTCACGTGGGAATGCGGTCGCAGTACAGCGTGATCAATATGCTTCCGACTTCATTTTGACCAAACGGGCTATTGGGGAATATATCGTTTTTTTAGTTCAGGCCAGTCGTAATTATCTGTCTAAAGAGGAAATAATCGAGGAATCCAGGAAACGAATTAAATTAATTACGCAAAAAATTGAAGAGACACCTGATCCGATAGAAGGTGACAGTGAAATTTTTCAGAATCTGGCAGAAAATTATGCTGATTTATTGAAAGTATATGCTGTTTATCAGGATTTCCTGGAATACGTGATAACTAATCCTGACGAAATTGTAACCACCAGTTTTTTTCAGAAAATATCTTTAATCAGTTTTATTTCATACATCAATAATAACGCAGTATTTAGAAATATTAATTATAAGATTGCACCTTTACGTATTGATATGGGAGGAATTATTGTTTCCCTCTGTATTATGTTGTTGAATATAATTGCTTTTCCACTGGTTTCCAAGGCAAGTAACCGACTGGTAGAGCGATTTATTTTAAATGATGAAAAAATAGAAAATGTCGAACTCGTGTTTATGAGTATGTACAAGCCTATTTTATATCTAGTACTTTTTTTCGGTATAGACTTGTCTATGAACGCCTTGCTATATAAAACCGAAATTAAAATAACCCTCGATTATTTTGTTTATATTGTTTATGCGGTGCTTTATATCTATTTGCTGTTTAATATAATTGACAGTGTTGCGGTTGTTCACTCCGAACAATCTGAAAAACGCAACAAAGCGTATAGTAAAGAACTGGTCTTATTGCTAGTAAAGAGTTTGAAAGGTCTGGTTTTTTTAGTTTGTTTAACACTACTATTAAGCCATTTTGGAATTAATATTACGGCAATTCTTTCCACTTTAGGGATTGGAGGCTTGGCATTTGCTATGGCAGCCAAGGATAGTCTCTCTAATTTTTTTGGTGGTTTGAATATTATGATTGACCGTATCTATAAAATGGGCGACTGGATCAAAGTCGGCTCTGTTGAAGGAACCGTAGTAGAGATTGGTTTGCGGAGTACCACAGTGAGAACTTTTGATAATGCCTTAATCACAATGCCGAACTCCTTGGTGTCAACGGCAAGTGTACTAAACTGGAATCGTCGTTCGGTAGGGAGACGTATTAAAATGCATATCGGTGTCACCTATGAAAGTAACATGAATGATATTCGTCAGGCCTTGCAGGATATCAAAAATATGTTGGCGGAGCATCCTGGAATAGCTAACGCTAAAGAAAGACAAGTATCAAATATAGCCAGAAATAAATTTTTAATTCTAGAAGATGTGCATGGTATTAAATCAACACAACTAGTCTTTTTAGATCGTTACAGTGACTTTTCGATGGATATTTTAATCTATTGTTTTTCCAAAACTGTAAATTGGGCAGACTGGCTAGAAGTTAAGCAGGACGTAATGTTTAAAATTGCCGAGATTCTGGAAAAAAACAACCTTACCTTTGCCTATCCAACCAATGTACAGATTAATCGTAATGAGGAAAGCGCCGTGATGGGTGCAGAAAAGTTAATGGCTGAATAAGCCTATGATGCCTTCATTTAACAACGAAATTGCACTATCTATATGCTTTAAACAAGATGAATAAAGAAATTGAATCCTTGTATGCTGAAATGTGCTCCTGGCGTCAGCATCTGCACCAGTTCCCTGAAACGGCTTTTGAGGAAGTAAATACTGCGAAATTTATCAGTGAAAAACTTAAAAGTTTCGGCCTGGATGTTCATCTCGGCTTGGGTAAGACAGGTGTTGTAGCAAGTTTATCGGCTGGAAATAGCAGTAAAAAAATTGCTTTACGTGCGGACATAGATGCTCTGTTTATTCAAGAGAAAAATGAGCTTAACTATAAATCTAAAAATGATGGAAAGATGCATGCTTGTGGACACGATGGGCATTCAGCCATGTTGTTGGGAGCAGCAAAATATTTAGCTAATCATTCTGGTTTTGACGGTACAGTTTATTTTATTTTTCAACCTGCTGAAGAAGGTCGGTCAGGGGCTAAACAAATGATAGATGATGGATTGTTTGACTTGTTTCCGGCGGATTGTGTTTTTGGCCTACATAACTTTCCTGATATTCCTCTAGGACATTTTGCCATTAAAGCAGACGCAATGATGGCATCCTTTGATTGTTTCGAGATTGTGTTATCCGGGCAAGCTACGCATGCTGCCATGCCCCACCAGGGTAATGATGTTTTGGTTGCTGCAGCGCAAATTATTACTGCTATACAAACTGTCGTCAGTAGAAATGTCGACCCTGCAAACTCGGCAGTGCTTAGCATTACTCAGGTTCATGGTGGAAATACCTGGAATGCCATACCTGATTCCGTGGTCTTAAGAGGTACCTACCGATGTTTTACCCAGGAAACTCAGCAACTGATAAAATCCAGGCTAATACAAATTATTGAATCTCTGGCGCAAGGCTTTGATTTGAAAACTAAAATTACCATTAACCCTGAAAATCCCGGATACCCTGTCACCAGTAATACGCATGCAGAAACGGCTATAGCCATAGAGGTTGCGCATGAAGTGGTGGGGAAGGATAAAGTTGATTTACAACCTGTACCCAGTATGGGCTCAGAAGATTTTGCCTTTATGTTACAGGAAAAACCGGGTTGTTATGTATGGTTAGGGAATGGCTCCTCAAATGGTGGCTGTCTGTTGCACAATCCTCACTATGATTTTAATGATAAGATTTTAACAGTGGGAGCGAGTTACTGGGTTAAGTTAGTTGAACGGGTTTTAAGTAAATAGACAGTAAGCGCAGTGTATTAAGCCTGTTACTTTCAGAAATTATGTGATAATTATACGCATTCGCAATGTTTTAAAACTTAGATGCAATGCATAAGGGAAAGTTATGAGCTGTAAAGTGTGGCCATTTTTTTTTATATTACTGTTCGTAAATGGAGTCTATGCCATCGATATTACTCGTAATATTCCTTATACCTATGCTGGCCAGCAGACTCTTGATTTATTTATGCCTGATGAGACTGGAATTCCAGAGGACATGCTACGTCCCGCTGCTATCGTTATACATGCTGGAGGATGGTCAAATGGTGACTCTACCGACATTGAATCTATGGCTGCGTGGTTTGCGAACGAAGGTTTTGTTGTCATAAATGTGAATTATGCATTAGCACCGGAAAACAAATGGCCTGCTCAATTCGCTGATGTTATACAAGGCGTTTGGTGGTTGAAAAAGAACGCTGTGCGTTATAACATCAACCCAGATAAGATTCTTGCCGTTGGCGCTTCGGCTGGTGGTCATCTCGCGGCAATGTTAGGACAGAGTTCAGTAAACAACTTGAATGCTGGAATTGATAGTGAGATTCATGGAGTTGTGTCTTTCTCTGGTGCATGGAATCTTCTGGAAGCGGTAACTGAAGATCAGATTTTTTATATCAGTCAGATGTTAGCTGTTGACACGCCTGAAGCACGTTATCTGGCATCGCCAGTATATCTGATCAATCGTCATTCTCCTCCAGTACTTATTTTTCATGGTACAGAAGATACACTAGTTCCGTTTCAGCAATCTATATATGCTTGTGAGGTTTATGCAACTAAAGGGTTAGATTATTGTTTTTTAGTGCCCCTGGAAGGGCATACGCATTTCTCAGTGGTTGAACCTGCAATTTTTGTTAACGCAATACGGGTGTTTTTGAATTGGTGGCTTGCTCAATAAATAATATTTAAGGCTAATAACCTTTTTTCAAGATATCCATTAAGCTTTTTGCTCGAAGAAAGTAAAAATAGGATCTAGTTATAGTTCCATTATGCAATTGTTAAATTATAATTAAAATTAATCAGGTAATTTTGTGTTCACAATCTATACAGCATTGTTACAGTGACAGCTATTATCTCGAATAGTTGAACGATATCAGTCATTTTAGCTTGCTTTAGTCTAGAGCAGTTTCGCCACCAGGGCGGTCCAGCCGGTTTGGTGCGAGGCACCGACACCACGGCCGTTGTCACCATGAAAATATTCATGAAATAGCAGGTAATCCTTGAAATGCGGGTCAGTCTGTAGTTTTTCATTGTTGCCCAATACGGCTCTGCGGCCAGTTTCATCACGGCGGAACAATAGGGTCAGTCTTGATGTTAACTCATCAGCAACTTCAGTTATGCTCAAGAAATTTCCTGAACCGGTCGGGCATTCAATTTTAAAATCATCACCATAATAAGTGGCGAAACGTTGCAGTGAAGTGATGAGTAAATAATTAACTGGAAACCACACTGGCCCTCGCCAGTTGGAGTTGCCGCCAAATACAGAGGATTCCGATTCGCCTGGCTGGTACTGTACTGAAATGGCATGGCCATTGCAATCGAAAACATAGGGTTCATCGAGGTGAGCTCTGGATAGCGAACGTATGCCGTAAGCGGATAAAAATTCACTTTCATCTAACATGCGCTGCAGTAATTTCTTCATGCGGTGTCCGCGCAATAGTGATAATAAACGACGTTTTCCATGACCAGGTACGTCCCAGAAGGATACAAGTCCAGCCAGATCCGGTCGGTAATTTAGAAACCATTTCAGGCGCAATTTAAAGTGCGGTAATTTTTCCAGCATTTCCGGCTCAATGATTTCAACCGCAAAAAGCGGGATAAGACCAACCATGGATCGGATTTTGAGCGGTGTCATTTCACCGTTGGGAAAACGCAAGACATCGTAAAAAAAACTATCTTCTTCGTTCCAAAGGCCGATACCGTTATCGCCGATATGGGTCATGGCATCGGCGATATACAGGAAGTGTTCAAAAAATTTAGTGGCGATGTCGTCATATGCATTTTTATGTAATGACAATTCCAGCGCGATACGCATTAGGTTCAGGCTGTACATGGCCATCCAGCTGGTACCATCCGCTTGATTAATATGACCGCCTGTAGGTAGGGGCGCGCTACGATCGAACACACCGATATTATCCAGTCCTAAAAAGCCGCCCTGAAAGACATTGTTGTTATCGACATCTTTACGGTTAACCCACCAGGTGAAATTTACAATCAGTTTATGCATGGCGCGTTCCAGAAAATCGAGATCGCCTTTTCCTCCGTTAGCATCGCGTTCAGCCTTGTAAATTTCCCATGCGGCCCAGGCATGAACTGGAGGATTGGCATCATCGAACGACCATTCGTAAGCGGGGATCTGGCCATTGGGGTGCATGTACCAAACTCGTGTCATTAAAAGAATTTGACTTTTGGCAAAGCTTGGGTCAATCATGGCTAAAGTTATGCAATGAAAGGCAAGATCCCAGGAAGCATACCAGGGGTATTCCCATTTATCTGGCATGGAAATAATGTCGGCATTATTTAAATGTTGCCAATTGTTGTTACGAATTTTACGTCGTTCGGGGGAAGGACTGGGTTGTCCCGGGTCGCCTTTTTGCCATTGAGGTATGTCGTAATAATAAAATTGTTTGCTCCATATCATGCCTGCGAATGCCTGACGTTGAATCATTCTGGCTTCATCATCTGCTAATTTTTCCTGCAGTTTACTGTAAAAGGCATCGGCCTCTTTCAGGCGAGTTGCAAATATTTTGTCGAAATCGCTAAATGCGTGTTCATTAGGTTTTTTGCTCAGGCGTAAACGAACTTCTACTTTATTATTAGCGCCTACATTAAAGGTATAGTGTCCACAGGCTTTGGTGCCTTGTTTGTCCGGGTTAACTGACTGATGCTGGCCATTAATGACGGCTTCGTGGAATGCATCCTTGAAATATCCATGGCTTTCCTTGCCGTACAGTTTATTCGTATTCGTGTCGTTATCGCAGAATAACAGTTCTGGAGCACCATCCAGGTAGCAGTAGTAGCTTCCAAGTCTGTCATGAGTTATGTTGATCTGTTGTGATTCTGTGGAGGAAAGTGAAGGACGTGTCTCATTGTAACCCCAGCTCCATGTGTTGCGAAACCATAATTGCGGCAAAATATGCAGTAAGGCTGGTTGTAATGCGCGATTATACGCGGTGATACGCATCAGAATATCATCTGCGTCATTTTTGGCATATTCGACAAAGACATCAAAATATTTGTCGTCGTCAAAAATACCGGTATCTAGCAACTCAAATTCCGGATCTGCCCTGCTACGTCTGCTATTTTCCTCGATCAGCTCTGTGTATGGAAATGCCTGCTGCGGATACTTATAGAGCATTTTTAGGTAAGAGTGACTGGGTGTGGCATCGAGATAGTAATACAGTTCTTTGACATCTTCGCCATGGTTACCTTGCGCATTGGTTAAACCAAACAGGCGCTCTTTTAAAATTGCATCTCGGCCATTCCATAAAGTGAGTCCCAGACAAAGCTGTTGATTATTATCGCTAAATCCTGCGATGCCATCTTCTCCCCAGCGATAAGCGCGGCTTCTGGCATAATCATGAGGGAAATGATCCCACGCGTCTCCATCGTCACTGTAATCTTCACGTACTGTACCCCATTGGCGTTCGCCCAGATATGGCCCCCATTTTCGCCAGACATTGCTAAGCACATCAATGCGCTGTTGTTCAGCTGTATTTTTTTGCTTTGATGTCATGGATAATCCTGTTGAGTATTATATTCAAATTATTAATAATGAAGAATATCTGTGATTAAGTAAGTAGTTGCGCACATAATATATAATTATTTTCTATTATTTTGAACTCATAAATAATCGTTAATAAAAGTCCTTTTAATACACAAGCGATAGAGAAAATCTGGATGTTAGTATAAGCCATGATTGATTCACGACTAAGAAACTAAAAAAACTGATTAGCTACACGGAAGGATGCTGTGATTGAACGAGTTAATGTAAAGCAGCGTGAATTGTGGAAGCGATAGAATCAGTAAGTCTTTGTGGTATAAAATCAACGGGTATATGAAAAAGCGTTCTTTAGTAATGATTTAAAATCGTTTTTAATAGCACAATTTATCGTTTAAGCAAATGCTAGACTTAGATTAAAAATATATATTTTTATGAACTTGATGACATCCAAACCATCTTTATCATTGATTTCTATTCTGAATAGATTATTGGCCAGATTATAATTACAAATGTTACCTAACTGTTAGCATAAGCAATGTAGATTATGTTGTCTTAACGCCTCAAATTACAGGGGCTGAACACAGAATACAGTAATTAAAATTTAGTAGTCTTTTTTCCATGTTCTGAACGGGTCTTAGCGACAGATGTTATCCATTCTTTTCTATCAGATTTTTACACATTTACGAGACTAGTCTAATGTCAGTTTAGATGTAAATATATTTTGCATATAAGATAAAGGATAATAAACAATTCTTTATTTAATAAGTTCTGAAAAAGGCTTAAGTTGTTCGGTATTATGTTGTCTACACACAGTTAAAAGGTAGGTTTTATCATCAATAGTAACTGAAGTATCTTCCAATGTGGTTTTGCGTTTACATCTTGTGCCTTTAGCTGTGCTTGCCTGACATTGCTGACCGTTATCCTTTAAATCAATAATGTTTTTGGTCACTGCTACTGTGTCGGTTTCTGGGATCACGGTTGAAGCTGCTGATGACTTATCCGGTTCAACTCGGGTTGGCTCTTGAACAAGGGCAGAGGCTGTTTTTGTGCCGGTTTCTGGAATCACAGTTGATGCAGTTGCTGACTTAGCCGGCTTAATTTGGATTGGTTCTTGAACAAGGGCAGTGGCGGCTGATGTGCCCGTTTCTGAAATCATGGTGGAGGTTCGTGATACTGGCTCATCAGCTTCAACTGTGGCAGTATCTTCTTGTGATTTTAAGGGGGAACACAATTTAGTTGTTTTCTGAAAAAGAAGATTAAAGTAACAATTACTAAAAAAGGCCAGATGGGTATAAAGCTGGAAATAGTTTCTTCAGCAGCAAATAAATTCCCAGAACTAAGACTAAGACAAGTTGCGAAGATTGGAGCTGATATACTTTTTTTAGTAAACATTATGATTCTTCCCCTTTGGTTGAACATTTGTATTCTTTTATTTTCAGTAATTTACTAAAAATAACACAAACGAAGCAATTTATAAAATATTTCCTGATAATCTTTCCGTTAAAATACAAAGTCGAAAGTGATGAAATAATTCAGGATACTTTTTCTGTATTAGTCAACAACTGTCGTTGTCTTATTTGGCTCTTCCCGATTTCGCGGGGTGACCACAACATATAGTGTTAAGCATATCCGAATAAACGTCGGCCTTCGACATCAAGCCAAATATGCTGAAATAAACGCCCTATATCATAAATGCCATAGCAACGTCTTTTGATCACCTTAATTTTGTTATTCAGTCCTTCTACAAAACCACTGGTTTCACGGCGAAGAAAATAATTAGTGATTTCATGCTGCCAGTTTTGTAAGGTCACTATAAATGAGTTGAAACAGTCCAACTTCAGATTTCTAACCTGCTCGACCCATGAATTTAGCTCAGCTTCTGCCTGACTTTTACTTAAAGGTCGGTTAAAAATACCCGTCAATGCTTCCCGATAAATATAAATTTGCTTAAGCTCTGGCGCATAATTAAAGAGTTGTATTAATTTAATTTGTTGCTCTTCATTCAAGTCCCAGAGTGATTTTCGGAATAACCACATCACGCCTTTCAGTTGGGCATAATCCTCACTAGAAAGCGTCTTTTTCAGTGTTTTCATCTCTTTTATTCTTGCGTTGTCTGCACAGGCTCGATAGCTTTTGGTCACATGGAATCGATCAACCACAACCTCAACGCCATGAAGTTCCTCATACACTGCATTACTGTAGCCGTCATACATATCAACGCAGGCACGTTGTATTGTTCTTTTAATTTCCACGGGAATGCTTTGTAGAAATATTTTTACTGTTTCCTTTTTGCGATTTGGCAATACGGCCAAAATGCATTTTTCTCCGCCTTCATTGATCCCTGAAATGATAACAACAAAATCTTTATGTCCTTTTTTTAACGCAATCTCATCAAGTCCAAGTAATGGCAGGCTTTTTATTGTCTCCCAATCCACTTCTTGACGAATATAACGATTAATAATGCCTTCAACAGCCGCTTCATTAATGCCACGTTTGATACTGATGTCGGTTATTGTGCTATTGATTAGGTCGCGCAATATCCACTGTTCATAGGCTTTAGTATGTGGGCTTTTTTGATCATACCAACTACAGCGCTGAGTGGTTGTCGGGCCTTGATCACAATAAGGGCATTGGTAACGCTTCGGTTTGATCTTAATCCAGACGGACTGTTCAAAGATCGGTAAATGGCGTAACGTAATTTCTTTGCCATAGCCATAAAACTTATCGATAGGCTGATGGCATTGCCGACAAGTTGTGCCTTTGCATGTACTTTGGACTTTAATAATAATTCCTTTTTTAGACTCAGTATCAAATGCCTCTATTTGCACATCGGGTAAATCCAAAGGAATTTGTAACAATATCGGGTTCATTTATTTAAAGTTTGCCGTCTAAAAAGATGGCTATCATACCCAGCCTGCACCTAAATAATCAAATAGCAATATACTACATATAGTGACTACCCCGCGAAGTCGGGAAGAGCCTCTTATTTTTGCTTGCAAGCATATCAAGCTAGACTTTTATTTCGGCTGCTGTTAATTGAATTTTTATAATAAGATGAAAAGATAAACTGATTTTTTAATGCTATAGAAAGTACAAAGAATGTCTCCTCGGTACTTTCCATAGCAAATAAAACTGAGTTATGGGTTAAAGTTTATTATGTTCACGTTTAAATGCATCAATATCGATAATCAGTTTCGGATCAGGGAAATCATCATTTATAAATTGATTCCCTAATGCATAACTGCGCAGTTGGCGTGGGTTTTCAATCAACCAATCTGTGTATACGGCAATTAATCGGTTTTTATCAATTTTACTTACCGCTTCAGCAATGCGTTCTTTGGTATCAAAATCATCATTACCACGATCTATTTCCAGCCAGTTTCTATAGCTTCTTGTTTGTAAGCTTTTATCTTTTTCAAGTAAACGGGTGATCAATCCTGCTTTATAGCTTTCAAGATCTTGTTCTGAGATAGCTTGCAATTCCTGCAGGTAAGTATCGATAAAGGTATGATATCGATCCTCTATTTCAGGTGCTGATATAACAGGTGATTGCAGGATGAAAATAATACCCGGTATATCTTTTATCGGCAGGGCAGCCACTCCAAGATTGTAACCCAGTTGCTGGCGAGTACGCAGATCGGCAAAAAATGCAGAAGAGATTATTCGCCCTAATAATTGTGCTTCAGCTTGTGATTGGGGGCTTTTATCCGCAGCCTGGAAATAAAGTGCCAGGGCCGCATCATGATTATCAATAGTTAATCTGCGTGCGTTCAAGGATTTTTCTTGCAAATGGATTACGCCAGCAGCGGGCACTTGTGGCGCATCAGCTTGTAAAGCAAGTTGCTGGTCTAACATAGATGCAATATTTTCGGCTTCGATAACAGTGCTATTCCCTTGCAGTAGTAGAGTGACGTGCAGTTGTTTTAAAAAATCCTTTGCGAATAGCGTTAAGTCCTGACGAGTTAAACTAGATAAAGCATTTAACTTTTGTTCATTTGTCCAGCGGCGTTCTACCAGAGTGCGTTTAAGTTCAGCGAGCACTTGTTGAAAGGGCTGTTGTTTTTGTGCGTTAGTTAATTTCTGTTGATAACGGGCTTTCAATATATGAAAGCGTTTTTCAGTGATTTCAGGTGCTTTGATGGCATCTATAATCTGCTCTAGCAAAACGGATTGTTTTTGATCATAACCAGAAAGAGCAACGCCCATGCCGCGCTCCGTGGCATATATAGAATAATTTAAACCAGCCAGGCGGGCAGGGTAGGCATAGCTGTTTAACTGTTTATTTACGATTCCTGTTAAAAGCGAGGTTAATAAACTATTGCGTGGTGTTTTATTGGCAATAGGTGATTGTAGTTCTATATACAGGTTGCTACGCGGCACATTAAAGCTGGTGTCAAGCTGATGCCATAGATCAAGACCAGGGTTTTGCTTAATTAATTCAGGATGTGCCGAGTCAGTTTGTGTCGTTTTAAGTGTTAATTCATCGGGTATAAATGGATTCGCGGTGGGTAATGCCAGAGCTGGATTAATAGGTGACTGAGACCAGGTTTCGATCAACTCTGGTTTAATCGGAGTAATTCGATAATCGACAAGATAATTTTTTTCAGTTTTATCAGTGGCAATATTTTGTGTATTCAGAGCAATCAGAACTCGATCAGGTCTTAACTGGTTTAGCAATTGTTTAATGAGTTCAGGTTTATATTGCTCAATAATATAAGGGCCGCGCAATACATCCTGAGGGGCATAATATTGTAAGTTTCGAGCTAGCATGGTCACTGTGCTGCTGGCATCATGTTGTTCTTGATAGCGAAATTGCAGCATTGCCATCTGTTTCTGTTCCTGGAATATCCATTCCTGTATATCGTAGTGTTGCAAAAGTCTGATGTATTGAAACACAATATCGATAATTTCATGCGTATGTTGTAAGCCGGCATGGGTCAAATTAATACCGAGATGCAAGCTTGATTCCTGTGCATTATCACTAAAACCTACTGATGCACTGAGTTCATCTGCCCAGCCTTTTTCTTTTAAGAGAGCAAGAATGCTGCCTTCTCCTTCGTGTCCGAGTAAAGACTGAAAATACGCGCTGGGCTTGGCAAGGTAATAAGACTGCGTTGCGGGTAATGGGAAAATCAAGCTGAGCTCACGTTTTTCCTGTAATGATTTGATGTCAATTTGTTGCGCCATTTGTGCTTCAGTTAATAATGGCTCGGTAAATACTTTTTTCTCGGCATAATGGTTAGGAATCGCAGAAAATTTGTCGGTGACCCATTTTTTCAAAACCGGCAATGGCTCATTGGCAAGCACTACTAAAGTCATTAAATTAGCTGAATAATGCGTCTTATAAAACTGCAGTAGATCATTTCTTACCGGGTCATTATCCCTATCGGCAAGTGTTTCCAGACTACCGACACTAAATTTGGCATAAGGGCTTTGCGGATTAAATGCCTGTTGTATGCCTGCATAATAACGCCGATTTTCAGTTTTTATTTTGCCTAAGTATTCAGAATTTACCGCATTTTTTTCTCGTTCTACGAATTCTGCATTAAATAATGGCGCAGTAAAAAACTGACTGAAACGATCTAGTGCAAGTTCCAGCGAGGCGTTTTCAATATCAAAAAAATAGTTGGTATGCTCTCTTGCGGTAAAGGCATTTCTAGAGCCACCGTGCTGAGCAATAAAGGTTTGATATTCATCAGCATCAGGATATTTTTCAGTGCCTAAAAACAGCATATGCTCCAGGAAATGCGCAAGACCATCCCTATCCTCAGGATCGCTGGCACTGCCCACAAAAACATCCAGTGACGCGGCTGCCTTTTTTGTCTCAGGATCGGAAATAATCAGTACCTTTAAACCATTATCCAGGGTAAAAGCTTGATATTGACGGCTGTCGTTCTGGCTTTGAATGATATCGGTTTTTTGCATAATCAGGGTAGTTGATGAACAAGCGTAGCAAAGTAAAGCAGGTATAAGAATAAGGAATTTTGAGTATGAAGTCATAGGCGATTAAGTTTGTTGTGTGTTGTGCATTTAATATTGAAAAAACAGGAAATTAAGCTATTTGCTTTGGCGTTTTTTTAAGCTTGTGTGCTGGTTAATTTAATTTTACTGAACCCACCATTCGCAGTGCGTAAGTTTGTGACCTGACCTTGATAAAGCCGGGCACTAATTGCGAGAATGGTTTTGCGATAGACAAAAAGCCGAAAATCAGTTTTGAACTTTTCGCCATCCGGAGTAAACGTAATTGTTGGCTTGATATGTTGCTGGACTAAGGTTGTTTCAGGCATCAGGCTACTTAGTTTATTTTTGGTTAACTTGTCACCCACGTAAACACCTTGACTGGCATAACTGGTTGTTGGTTTAAATACCTTGTCTTTACGTCCAGACCATAAGGTATCTTTAGAGAGTGAACTTAGCAGTTGGGTGTGTGGAATAGCCTGTTGTAAACGAGACGCGATGGCAGGTGCTAATAAGCCATTAAAAAACTCAGGATGGGACCAGTCAACCATGCGTTGCTTATCTGCTAAAAGCCCATAAATACGTGGGTTAGGTGTTAAGCATACAGATTGCTGTTGCCATGCATTGGCAATATGCTGCATTTCTGTAGTGTTTAAATAAAAGTCACAATGACGATTATAAATCAGATCGATAGCTTGATCTTGATAATACAGTTTCGTACCTTGCATTTCAACTTGCCCCGGGTCGATAATAACGGTTTTTATACCCACTTGTTGAAATAACTGAGCAAATACGCGCATTTCAGGATAAAGGAATTGCTGCTCAGGTAAATGGTCTATAATCGCAATTAAGTGTGGTTGGGCATTTGGGTCTTGGCGAAATAAGCGATATTCCTGCAGAAAAGTAGTTAATAATTTATCGGCCAGTTTGCTGGGGTATTGTATTGCATCGGGTTGATAGCAACGAGTTACAAACCACAAACCACCTGCATTTGTGTTTACTTCAATCAGTTTGGCCTGTTGAGTATCATCTATATGAAAATCATAGCCCATTAATACCGAGAAGTATTTGGGGTTTACTTGAGCATTGCCGGGGAGTTTGGGTAATTTGGCTGGGTAAGCTGGATTTTCACAGAGGCTTTGCAGGTCATGTACAACATTGATCATCTGCTTCAAACAGCGGTAAGACAGGTTGACCGTATGGCGGCTAATGCCTTGTTGTTGGTTTTTCATATTGCGGCGTATTCTTACATGGAACGGAGATAAATTAAATATATGATTATGCATACATGGTTTTCGTATTAGCGGTGCTTTAAATGCTATACAATAGTTAGGAAATTTTTCTTTAGTTTTAAACAAACTGTTTTATCAAATCTTAGTCATGACAGAATTGAATCAGAATAGCTCAAAAAAACGTAATCGTGGTATTTATTTATTACCTAACTTGTTCACCACAGGTGCCTTGTTTTCAGGTTTTTACGCGATAGCTTCGGCGATTTCAGGGCACTATGAAACGGCGGCAATTTTAATTTTTGTTTCCCTGGTACTAGATGGGCTAGATGGACGTGTTGCACGTATGACTAACACTCAAAGTGATTTTGGTGCTGAATACGACAGTATGGCCGATATGGTTTCTTTTGGTGTTGCGCCTGCTATCGTCATGTATTTATGGTCATTGTCTTCTTTAGGTCAGGCTGGTTTAATTGGTGCTTTTGTACATTTAGCGGGCGGCGCATTGCGCTTAGCGAGGTTTAATACGCAATTGACAACCCAGGATAAACGCTATTTTCAAGGCTTACCCAGTCCGGCAGCAGCCGCTATTTTAGCTGGTCTGGTCTGGATTAGCGAAAAATATACTTATGGTATTGATGATTGGCCGTGGTTAGTATTAATAATGACAGTGGCAACCGGTTTATTAATGGTCAGTAATTTTCGTTATTATAGTTTTAAGGATATTAATCTGCGCGGCAAAGTCCCTTTTGTGGCAGTCATTGGTGTTATGTTAGGATTTGCCATAACCTTATCAAATCCTGCGACGATTTTATTTTTATTTTTCTTTGGTTATGCCTTGTCAGGACCTGTTGTGACTATGTTATTATTACGTCGTAAGCGTCAAGGGCGTATGAACTAATAAAATGAACCAGACAGAAAGCAAACGCAATATTATGATCAGTCAACGGGCAATACCTTTTTATCTTTCCACTAGTTGCCTCGGCCGTCATCTGCCCTGCCGGGCATCTCTTTAATATTCTCTAATACACGTTCGATACGGATTCAGCGCGACTCATTCATTCTCTTTAAGCAGGAACTGGGTGGATGGCTGGGTAAAAGACCAGATTCGCAGGCTCATTCTTAAATAGATCCGTGTCATACTTCAATTGTTGGCTAAACAAAGCCTCCATGAATGGAATTTCCCATGAAAGATAAATTAATAATATTTGATACAACCTTGCGCGATGGCGAGCAAAGCCCTGGTGCGTCTATGACGCGTGATGAAAAAGTAAGAATTGCACGGGCTTTAGAACGATTAAAAGTTGATGTGATTGAAGCCGGCTTCCCTGCCGCAAGTGATGGTGACTTTGCTGCTGTAAAAGCGGTTGCTGGCGCTATTAAAGACAGTACTGTGTGTGGATTAGCAAGAGCGTTAGACAAAGATATTGATAGAGCGGGCGAAGCTTTAAAACAAGCGCAGAGTTCGCGCATTCATACCTTTATTGCGACTTCGCCTATTCATATGCAAATGAAGTTGAAAATGTCACCCGAACAGGTTATTGAATATGCGGTAAAAGCTGTAAAACGGGCGCGTCTATATACCGATAATGTGGAATTTTCTCCTGAAGATGCAGGCCGGTCTGAAGAGGATTTTTTGTGTCGTATATTAGAAGCCGTGATTGATGCCGGAGCGACGACCCTAAACATTCCCGATACAGTAGGGTATAGTATTCCTGCTGAATTTGGTGCGATGATAGCGAATTTAAGACGGCGTATACCCAATGCAGATAAAGCCATTTTTTCAGTACACTGTCACAATGATTTAGGCTTGGCTGTAGCTAATTCTTTGTCAGCTGTGATGAATGGTGCAAGGCAAGTTGAATGCACCATTAATGGGCTTGGCGAACGTGCAGGCAATGCAGCTTTGGAAGAAGTCGTTATGGCAATTAAAACTCGCCATGATGTTTTTTCTTGTGATACCCGATTAGATACCCGTGAAATTGTTGCGTGCTCTAAATTGGTATCCAGCATTACTGGTTTTCCGGTACAGCCTAATAAAGCGATAGTCGGTGCGAATGCATTTGCGCATGAATCAGGTATCCATCAGGACGGCGTATTAAAAAATCGTGAGACTTACGAAATCATGCGTGCAGAAGATGTGGGCTGGTCGGCAAATCGAATGGTATTGGGTAAGCACTCTGGACGCAATGCATTCAAAAATCGCATGACTGAATTAGGTTTTGAATTTCAGAGTGAGTCGGAATTAAATGATGCCTTTTATCGCTTCAAGCAGTTAGCGGATAAAAAACATGAAATTTTTGATGAAGACTTGCAAGCATTAATTACTGCGGTAAATACTGATAGCGAAGAAGAGCACTATAAATTAATCGCCTTAAAAGTCTGTTCAGAAACTGGAGAAACGCCGAACGCTAACGTTACTGTTAAAATTGGCAAACAGGAATTCAGTGCTGAATCAGAAGGCAGTGGTGCAGTAGATGCCAGCTTAAAAGCGATAGATTCTATCGTTAATTCGGATGCTTCTTTGGAGCTTTATTCGGTTAACAGTATTACCAATGGTACTGATGCTCAGGGTGAAGTAACAGTGCGATTGGAAAAAGGTGGCCGGGTAGTGAATGGTTTGGGAGCTGACACCGATATTGTGATTGCTTCGGCGAAAGCGTATATCAATGCTTTGAATAAGCTAGAAGATAAAGGTGAAAAGCAGCACCCGCAGGTGTAACAGGTTAGCTGCTTAATACCCCTGGATTAGGCTTTGGCTTGTACAGTGTATAGATTATATGAGCTAAAGTTCACACCTCTGGTTATGAAAGATCAGGATTTTGCTACTTTCTCGCTTATTTAGAGTTTACAGCACTGGTTACTTATGGATAATACAACACGATTACAGTATTTATCGGCAATGGGTATTGATGTCTGGGTGCCGAGAATTATTGCCGAAAATACTGAAATAGAGGCCATGGCCTCTGACGCTGCAAAGGATAGCTGGTCAAGCTTGCATACTGAAATGCGTGCTTGCCAGCAATGTGATTTATGCCAGACTAGACAGCAAGTTGTTATTGGTGCAGGAAATCAACATGCAGATTATATGTGGATAACCGAAGCACCAGGTCTTGAAGAAGAGCAGCAAGGCTTGCCGTTTGCAGATGATTCAGCCGAGTTGTTAACAGAAATGCTGAGGGCAATGCAACTAAGCAGGGAGCAGGTTTATATCACGCATATAGTTAAATGTCGTCCCCCTGAAGATCGAGATCCAAAGGCTCAGGAGTTAGTTGCTTGTGACGCCTTTTTGCAACGTCAAATTGCCTTGATTCAACCTAAAGTATTAATTGCTGTAGGGAGAATTGCGGCACATAAATTATTGCAAAGCAAAGCCCCCCTGGCGGACTTAAGGGGAATTGAACATCAATTTTCAGGTGTCCCATTGATTACCATGTATCACCCTGCCTATTTGTTACGCTCCTTAACAGAAAAATCAAAAGCATGGCAAGATATGCAGATGGCTTTAACTCTTTTAAACAAATATAAAAAATAATGATAAAACGAGTATTCAATCAAATTAAAAGCTTAGTGACCTATGATGCAGACAGAGAATTTTACTCCAAAGTTTTTCCCGATTCATTAAGCCAAATAGAACTAATGCGTTTTCGTAAAATGAGCAAAGCGGATTTACCACGAATTCTAGAAATAGAAGGGCAGGGTTATAATTACCCATGGAAAGAACCGATATTTCATGACTGTTTAAATGCGGCTCATTATGATTGCTGGGTGTGTGAAAACACTGAAAATAAAATTAACGCATTCTGTATTGTATCAACGGCTGTTGGTGAGGCAACCGTGCTTAATATTTGTATAGAACCGGATATGCGTCAGCAAGGTCTGGGACGAAAAGTTATGCAGCATGTTATTGATACAGCAAAAGCAAGGAAAGCTGAGAGTGTTTTCCTGGAAGTTCGTCCCTCTAATGCCGGCGCAATCGCCTTATATGAAAGCATGGGCTTTAACGAGATTGGTGTCAGACCAGGATATTACAAAGCAGAAAATGGTGAGCGCGAAGATGCCATCATGATGGCTTATAGTCTCATTTAATTTGCATAAAATTGATTAAATTCAAGATCTTAAATTTCAGTCAGGTTTGCATTCTGTTCCTTGTTATTCAAGGAACGCTATTTATCTTGCTGCGTGGCTCAGATGCATTATTACCAGCACTTATTCTAATTTCGCTTGTGTATATTTTATTGTTTTTTTTCTCCATGAATCTGAACTGTAATTTCTATTTAAAAGCGAAAAATAATGCAAAAAAAGGCTGTGTACTTTTGGGCTTTGATGATGGTCCTGCCCCTGAAATGACCTTAAAAATACTGGATATTTTAGATCAATATCATGCTCAAGCGGTTTTCTTTCTTATCGGGGAAAACGCCATCAAATACCCTGATATTGTTAGAGAAATTATCAACAGAGGCCACTTGGTCGGTGGACATACCCTGCACCATCCTACAAATTTTGGTACTCTGGATTTAGTCCGGGCTGAAGAAGAAATTATGCAGGGTATCTACGTTATAGAAGAGATTATTAACCAGAAAGTCACACTTTTTAGACCTCCGTTTGGTGTAACTAATCCGGTAATTGCCACTATCATTAAAAAAATAATTTAGAGGTGTTAGGCTGGAATATAAGGTCTTATGATACTATCAATGTTAATGTACAGAAAATGCTACTGCGAATTACCCGAAAAATTAAAAGTGGCTCTAGTATACTTTTGCATGACCGGGTCAAGAATACTGTAGAAATACTCCCGGATATTTTGCAGGATATTCAAAATAAACAACTGAATATTTCCCCTCAAGCAGATTAGTCAGTTTGGGTTAAAGAGAGGCATATTCCCATAAATTGCGCTGAGTATGGAACATTCCTTTTTACTCTCAGTAAGAGAAGGGGAACTGGAACCCGCAAGAGTCTAAATCAGTAATATTAAATATCTTTTTTGGAGAAAATCATGGTTGAAAATAGTCGGCAAGAGGAACAACTAGCAGCACGGGACACAGTAATCCGTGGTAATGATATTCATAATGAGGTTCGACAAATCGTTGTTGATGCTTTGAAAAATGGGCAGATGGAGCCTGAGCATATCAAAGAAGTTCTGCAGGCAGTCGTCAATGGTGCTGTTGAGGGCGCAACTGAAAGTGAACCCGAAGCAAAAGAAATATTGCAACAAACAATCGCAGGGATAGATGATGCTTTAAGCCAGATTGCTCAGGCCTCTTCTCTGGCAATTGAAGAAGCCGCTGATAATGTTGAGCAATTTAACGAGCATGATTTGAAACGTGCTTTAACTGACTTAAATGACCTGGAAAAGCTGTTTTTTGATACTTTGAATGATGTCGCAAAAGGCGGTCAGAAAGTGACTTCCGACATCATAAACAAACTCGTTCACCATCTGCAGCATAGCTCTACTTCAGTTGGCCGTACTGTCGAAGAAACTTCCAGTCACTTAAGAACGTTTCTTTCCAGCAAAGGTAAAAATATTCCGCTAGCTGATATTGCAAAAACAACGGGTGCTTCTGTAGCGAGGATTGCTAGTGGTTTGCTCGCGGGTATTGCAGATAGTTTATCTGCTGACGAAAAAAAGTAAATCGATGAGCATCATTCAGCAACTGTAAGAGCACAATATCGTTCAATGATATTAGGAACTTTAAATGCAGCTAAGGATCTTGGCCGGGTACATGAAATTGCATTAATCCTGATTCGTTATGGTTTTGGTGATATGGTTCGGCGTCTAGGTTTGTCGAATATCATTGATCGAGCCGGAAAAGTATTACATTGGTCAGAGGTAGAAGAGCTAGCTCATCTAGAGCCTCCGGCTCGAGTACGCAGGGCTTTGGAGGAAATGGGGCCTACTTATGTGAAACTGGGCCAAATTTTGGCAACTCGTGCTGATTTATTTTCTGCAGAATGGATAAATGAGTTTGCAAAGCTACAGGATCAGGTACAGGCAGTTCCTTTTTCCGAAATCGAACCTCAATTACTAGAAGATCTGGGTGGACAGATTGACGATTTTTTTTCTGAGTTTAATCACCAGCCTTTTGCAACCGCATCCATAGGTCAAGTTTATCTTGCGCGATTAAAAAGAGGGCATCAGGTTATCGTTAAAGTACGGCGACCTGGAATTAGACCCAAGGTTGAGGCGGATTTGCGTTTGTTAAAGCAAATAGCTGAAATTGCCGAACGGGAAAGTAAAGATTTTCGTCGCTTTCAACCTAAAGAAATTATTCATCAATTTACCTTATCAATGCGCCGCGAACTGGATCTGGCGGGTGAGTGTCGCAATGCAGAGCGGATCGCTAGCGCATTTTCCAATGATCCTGTTATTATCATTCCCAAAGTGTACTGGCAATGGACCAGTGAACGAATGAATGTGCAGGAATACATTGATGGCATTCCTGCTCGTGACCTTGTGGCCATAAATAATGCAGGTCTGGATCGTAAGCAATTAGCACGCAATGGCGCAGAAATAGTGATGAAAATGGTTTTGGAAGATGGCTTTTTCCATGCTGACCCGCATCCTGGCAATCTGTTTTTTCTACCCGAAAATCGTATAGCATTTATTGATTTTGGCATGGTGGGTCGATTGACTGAGGAACGGCGCTCTCAGCTTGTGCATCTTTTACAGGGGGTTGTTGCCAGAAATACCAGCCAGGTGGTCAGGATTTTATTGAAATGGGCGGGTGATACACTGGCAAACACGGAGAGTCTAACTACCGATGTAGATGGCTTAATTGATCAATATCATGATGTTTCACTTAAAGATATAGATATAGCAGGTTTTTTAAATGATTTGACCACCTTGTTGCGAGATCATCAGCTAAAGTTGCCTCCTGATCTGACTTTGCTAATGAAAACGTTAATTACTCTGGAAGGAATGGGACGGCAATTAGATCCAGATTTTAATATTGTGCAGGTAGCGACCCCTTTTTTACAGCGAGCTTTATTCAAGCGCTATACCCCCGATGCCATTGTAAAGCAAAGCTGGCAAAGTTTTTCCGGTATGCTCGAGTTGTTAACCGAACTGCCCAACGACTTGCACCGCTTACTGGATCTGGCGCGACGTGGAGCGTTAGGTGTACGCCTTGATATTGCAAAACCTGAGTGGTTAGCTAAAGAGTTAGACAGAGTAGTGAATCGTTTATCAGTCAGCCTGATCACTTCAGCTTTAATTGTCGGTAGCTCTATCGTTTCCACAGTGGAAGGTGGAGCCTCTTCATTTCTCGGACTGATAGGGTTTGTCGGTGCTTTTATGGGCGGAATCTGGTTATTGTTCTCTATCTGGCGTAGCGGTTAGGTTGTAATGCGACATTAACACAGGTGCGTTAATGTCGCGCTCCGGTGGAGCACCATATTAGCAATCTGTTTTTTACTCTACTCCTGATTTTATTCCTGAATTCGAAATTCAGGACCTGAGCCTCTATTCTTGCTCTGTTCTCTAAACCCGCTTCGACTTTGGACATCAGTGCTTGAAAGTGTGCGATATGAATAGAAGGAAGTCAATGCTACAAAAAAGCATTCATGGTATTGGCAACTGATATAAATGCCATCAGGCATTGAGGTGATATGACTAATAATCAAATGTCTTAGCCGGAAAAGCTTTTATTTATTCCATCTTATATCAAAAAAAGCGTATATCTCTATGTTTTTTATAGTTAATTTGAGTGGGCACATCAGGATCTACCCCCTTTTTTTCCTATATACTTCAGTACTAAGAGCATACATTTCTCATACACAATCGAAGGGATTGCAATATGCTTAAAATTGCTATTAAGCAGATGAACTCTACCGTTGCTGATTTTACGGGCAATACAAACATGATGATCGATGCCATGCAAGCAGCAGCAAGGAAAAGCACTGACCTTCTGGTATTTCCTGAATTATCTCTTTGTGGCTATTATCCATATGATTTAATTTATGAGCCTTTTTTTATACACCAATCCGACCAAGCTTTATCTCATTTACTTGAAGCTTCAAATCAGTTCCCAGAACTCACCAGTATTATTGGTACAGTCCGTAGAAATAAAGGCTCAGGAAATCCCTTTTATAATGCCCTGGTCGTTATTAGCAACGGTAAAGTTATCGCCGAGTATTACAAGCAGTTGCTACCTACTTACAATGTATTTGATGAACGAAGGCACTTCGAGCCTGGACCGGCAGTCCCCTGTTTAATTACAGTGAACAACATAAAAATTGGCTTGTTAATCTGCGAAGATAGCTGGAATGATTCTGAACGAAAGTACACTGTAAACCCTTTTAGAGCATTAGTAGTACAAAAACCTGAGCTACTAATAATTATTAATGCTAGCCCATCAAATATAGGCAAGCGAGAGCAACGGCATAATATTTTGTCAAACGTTGCCAGACATTATCAGCTACCTCTGTTATCGGTTAATTCAGTCGGTGGCCAGGATAGTCTGGTGTTCGATGGCGCTTCTTTTGCAATAAATGACAAAGGTGTTGTTATCTATGAAGCAGCGCAGTTTACTGCTACTCAAGAATATATTTGTTTTGATGCACAAGGCTTTAAGAATTATTCTTCTAGCCCGTGTACATCCTCCAATAATGAACTGGCATTTAAGCAGATAATATTAGGTTTAAGAGACTACTCTCGCCGATGTGGTTTTAATAAAGTAGTGATTGGCTTATCTGGTGGAATTGACTCAGCTCTCACCCTGACTTTAGCCGTTGATGCATTAAGTGCTGATAATGTTATCGGAATTACGATGCCTTCGGTTTTTTCTAGTAAAGGCTCGGTCTCTGATTCAAAGAAACTGTGTGAAAACCTGGGGGTAAAGTTGATTAATCACCCGATTAAACAACTGGTTGAACAATATTCAATCGATTTCAGCAAAGCATTTAACAAAACATTGCAAGGACTTACTTTAGAAAATTTACAAGCCCGGATTCGTGGCACAATCTTGATGGAATATTCTAATGAATTTGATGCCTTACTGTTATCCACAGGAAACAAATCTGAAATATCCATTGGTTACTGTACGCTCTATGGTGATACTAACGGAGGGTTGAACCTATTAGGTGATCTCTATAAAACAGAGGTTTACAGTCTATCTGAATATATTAACAATCGCGCAGGATATGATGTTATCCCGATGAATATTATTAACAAAGAGCCGTCAGCTGAATTAGCAGTCAATCAGAAAGATACTGATACTTTACCGCCCTATGAAGTTTTAGATGAAATTCTGAAATATTTAATTGAAGGCAAACAATTATCAGAAATTGAATATGCACATGTGAAAAATTATATTACTCAATTAGATGAAACTGATCCAGCTCTGGTTAATAAAGTTAGAAAAATGATTGCCCATAATGAATATAAGCGCTTTCAAGCACCACCAATTATTAGATTACGTGCAAGAGCCTTTGGCAACGGCAGGCAAATGCCTATAACTGCAAAATATTAGATCCGTTAGCTTTAGATCTGGGCTGAAAACTCTCATGTCGATGATTCGGCTTTATCCTTGATCAAACCGCGCGGCCAAAGCCTATCCACAAGAATGCGTCGGCCGTCATGCTTGTCAGGTTGGTTATATACCCTTTTAATCCTGAATCGATAATGTTCTGGCTGTTGCATTTATGAGGTGACCATTTTCAATGGCCTCCACAGCAGTCAAAAGCCCCGCTATCGAGACCTGTTTTATCGATAGGATTATTTATTCCACACAGCGCGCACCCAGCCAACCCTTGATGGAGGCTATGACCAACGGTACGGCACCCAATAGAATAAATACCAAGTCACCGGGGAGTCGTAGCCATTCAATCAGGCGCGAGCGCTCGCTGCCAATGTAGTCAAGGCTACGCGCGTGCCAATAACCATGCTGAACGACATCCCAGACCTGTAACACGCCGCTGGGGAACAAACTCATGCTTAGCATTAGAGCCAGGCCGACGTTGCTGCCCCAAAATCCGACCTTAACGTATTTCTCGATGTCGACCCAGCGTGCTTCATCGCTGGTCTGGCGCAACACAAAAACCATCAGCGCCAGTGCCAGCATGCCAAATACGCCCATCATCGCGGCATGGCCATGGTTGGGCGTTAGTTGGGTGCCGACCTCATAGTAGCTGACGATAGGCAGGTTGATGAGAAAGCCGAAAATACCGGCGCCGACGAAGTTCCAGAAGCCGACAGCCATCAAAAAGTAGAAAGTCCATTTATGCGGTATGGCGACTGATTTGCCGCAAATATCGCAATCAGCACGTGTGGTGCGGACAAAATCCCAGGCGTCCAGGGTTAGCAGTGTCAGCGGCACCACTTCCAGTACTGAGACCATGGCCGACATCGCCATGTTGACACTACTTTGGCCGGTAAAATACCAGTGATGACCGGTGCCGATCAGGCCGCCAGCGAAATATAAAATGGCATCGAGGTAAATCACTCGAAGCGCAACATTAAGTCGGGTAAGACCCAGTTGATAAAACATCAACGCCACCAATGTGGTGGCGAAGAATTCAAAGAAACCTTCGACCCATAGATGAATGATCCAAAAACGCCAGGTATCGACCACGGTGAAGTTAGTCTTGGCCCCATAGAAGAGTGCTGGTATGTAGAACAGCGGAATTGCCAGGGAAGCCAACAGAAACAACCTTACCAAAGGTTTCGCGACTGGCTCACACAAGGATTTCGGCTGCACCAACTTAAATAATATCGCAAACCACACCAATAGACCGACAATCAGCAAGTACTGCCACAGCCGGCCGAGCTCCAGGTATTCCCAACCCTGATTGCCGAGCCAGAACCACCATTGACCCAGCATTTGAGAAATCCCCGCCCACTCACCTATCAGGCTGCCGCCTATGACCACGACGAAAGCAGCGAATAACAGATTTACCCAGCCTGCTAACCAGCGCGGTTCATCCTTGCGTAGCGATCGGCCGAGAAACAAGGCCGCGGCGACAAAGGCAGTAGCTATCCAGAAAACGGCTAATTGCAGATGCCAGGTACGCATCAGATTGCTGGGAAATATGGCTTCCAGTTCAAGGCCGTAAAAACTGCCAGGGTCGGCGCGATAGTGTGCCGTTGCACCGCCCACCAAAGTCTGGGCAAGAAACAGCAGAGCGACCACCACAAAAAATTTCACCAGTGCTAGTTGACCGGCGCTGGCTTGACCCGGTAGCAGATGGGGATGTACATGCTCTCCGCTGCTAATCCAACCAAGATAATCGAATTTGCCGAACATCAATAATACGATACCAATGCCGGCCAGCAATACGATAAGACTCAATGCACTCCACAACAGTGCATCGGGAATGGCTGTATTACCAACACTAGGGTCGTATGGAAAATTGTTGGTATAGGAATAGTTCTCATCGGGGCGATTAGTCACCGAGGCCCAAGCTGTCCAAGTCACGAAGGCGGTAATTTGCTGCAATTCAGTTGGATCGCTGATCAGGCCACGCTGGAGTCCACCGTTACGTTCGGGGTTCAGAAAATAATCTGTCCAATAAGCAATCTGCTTATGGTAAGCCGTGGTTTCCGACCGGGTCAGATGCAGCGTTGTGCTGGCGGCATCATAATGATTGGTTTTTAGTTCGACCGCCACTTGCGCATACACAGCCGCTAGTTGACCGGGTGTCAGTGCAACTAGTGGCTGGTGATATTGTTGTTGCGCAATAGCCGTGGCAGTGTCTTCGCCGATACGGTGCAATGCCTCGGCCGAATAATCCGGCCCCAGGTATGCGCCATGCCCCCAGATACTGCCGTTGTTCATCAATCCGTATTTGAGAAAGATTGCCTGGCCCTCGCTGATGTCATCGCCGGTAAACAAGGGTACGCCTTGCGCATCAAGTACCTGTGTGGGGATCGGTGGAGCATTACGATAAGCCAACGATGTGATGGTGATTAGCCCCGCAAAGCCCAATACCATTACGATCAATACTGTGCGCAGCCACCATGGAGACAATGCAGGATTCTCTGCAATTAAGGGTTGTGCGGTAATATTCATGCTGTGTCTCCTTTAGTAAGCACCTAATACAGTCGTCATCAGTAGCCTGAAAACTCTTCCGTGCGCATGTTGTCGTCGTTAACGCCTGCTTCGCTCAGTATTTACCGCATCGCATTCACCATCTCGGGTGGGCTGTCGATGTATTTCAGGAGCATGGCTTTGCTGATAAGTCTGCTTTCCACATGCCACTCGCGTCTGGACTTTTTCATCTGCGCCATCGTAGCGACAAAAGTGTAGTTTGGATTTGCAGGGTGAGATTCTCTCAAATCGTCCAGAAACGCAGCATCTTGCGGTGTTCAGTTGGAATAAAAGACTACGATACAAAGCCGTACATCTTTAGTTATTAGAGGTGGAAATTTAGCATCGATACTCCCCCAATGTCAACATACCTGTCGTCTGTGAAATTTAATATTAGGAGGCAGAAATAACCATATTTAACCTGAGTTCTGAATAAGATGTCATAACAAAGGTAATAAATCTTCTCTACGTAAGTTGAGTGCAGGCTTTTTTTCCTGGTAAGAAGGGGCGGCATCATTGGATGCGTCATGTGTTGTTAGCAGCATTCTATCGCAAACCTAAAGGCCGGAAACATTTGATTGTGTATAGAGATCCAGCTCGATCCTAACAAAGCCGGAAGCAGACCAAACGCGAAAAAGAACCGTAGTTACTAATTCTGTTACCTTCCTTGCTCGCTCGGAAAGCTTGCAAGTATGTTCAGTTTGATCTTCCGGCGGGCTCTCGGAGTTAGCGCAGATGATGTTGAAAGGATATTTTGAGAGTCTCGAAGCGGCCTAAATTTGAGGGGGATACCTCAGAGACTGACTCTTTTAGTTTCTTCATTGACCGTGCTTAATGGGCATTATCATGATGCCATTTCGGCATCATAACAATATTGTTTGCATTTAGACCTTGATCTTTAAAAGTATCAATCGTCATTTTCACAGTCGATTTTTGCAAATCAACTACCGTAATAGAACCGTCATTCATACCAGGTAAATTTAAAAGGTTATTTTGCACAAAGGCATAACGTTCATCAGGAGAAAAAACAACATGATGTGCGCCCTCTGCCGTAGCAATCGATTTTTCAAGTATCGGTTTAGCTGGATTTTTAATATCGAAAATATTTAAATAACCTGGACTTGCTGTCGTAATATACATTTTGTCAAGTTTATGGCTAAAGTAAATTTCTAAAGGAACGCCTTGTTTTAAAGGGTTAAAATCAAAAATTTGTGAAAAACTAAAATTTTGACTCATGCTATTCCAGACGCCTGTCCACAAGGTATTGCCAAACATGGTATTGATATAAAGCCGTACTGGATTTGATTTAGGTAAAAATACCGCCTCAACAGGGGCTGAGCCTGAAGGTGATGCTTTTTCTGACATTTTATGCGTAGAGAGTATTTTACCGCTACGGGCTTTAATGACCGTTACTGTTTCATCGGCATCTCCTAAATCAGTTGGGTGCACCGTGTTAGCAATGACAATTCGATTAATTTCATCGTTTATGCCAATACCGTGCGGATGGCGAATAAATTTTTTGCTTGTCGCTGTTTTGGGTGCAGCAATGACTTTAATCTGTTTATCTGTTTGTGCATCACCCATAATGACATTGCTAGAACCCATACAGGTGACATACCATCTTTCTTCATCGTCTGAAAAGACCAGGTCTTCAGCTACCTGACACTCAGGAACAGAAATGGTCTTAAGTTCAAAAGGTTGTTTTGTCATATCGATTACTTGCAAGGGATTGCTACCCAAGGAAGCGACATAAGCTTTGGTCATATTTTTGTTATAAAAAATATGATGTGCCACTAAATCAGTAGGTAATGGAATATCCGTTACAATTTTTCCAAAATTACCAGAATTGAAATCAAGATCAATAATCGCTATGCCTTCCCGTTTTGGCGTTTGATCGGGTTTACTTTGATAATTAACTAACGCTAAAATTTCAGCTTGTGCCAGCATTGGATAAAGTAAAGTTAAAATAATAAGTGATTTTTTTAAAATATATGTTTTTTTCATAAACATTTCTCCAGAGGATTAGAGCAGGTTAGTTACACTGCTTTATTTTCAATAGGGTAAAGGATGGTCTGTGACTTTTAACGATGTTTCAAAGTTAATCGGGTTCGCCAAATTAAATAAATTGGGAGAGCTCGCCTTAACCCTTTCATGAATTTTTTCAAATTGTTCGGCTGTTGCATCTCCCGTTATAAAAACAGTAAATTTTACTGTGTCGTAGCCGTTCTTGATAGTTGGGTCTATTCCCAGAAAACCCCGTAAATCAATATCTCCAGTTGTTTCTATGCGCAGAGTATCTATTTTAATGCCTTCAACAGCACAAAGTGTTGCGTACCCGACTATTATGCAGGCATTCAAAGCGGTTAACAGATAATCTTGAGGGTTTGCAAATTGGTTGGTGCCTAAAAATTCAGATGGCTCGTCTACTTTAAGGTTAAAATTTCTTTCTACCTTTTCACCTCCTACTGAAAAAGCATTAACCTGTGTATCAGAGCGTGTGCCGCCTTGCCAGGTGGTTGTTACGCCCCATGAGGTCATACCTTGCTGCGGGTCGTTGGTAACTTGGCCTGTTATATTTTTTAATGCATCAACATCAATACCATTCAGCATAGATAAATCCTCATGAAAATAATCGTGTTTATAAATTAAGTTTGGTGAAAAATAAGATCAACAGGCTAAAGAGTTGCTCTACTGAACAGTAATCTGTGAAGTGAGAGGCTCTTTAGTCTGCATAACTGAGTGAACAATAGTCTCTCCCATTAAGTGGGTCACTACAATTTAATGACCTGTTAAATAGGTTATGATTAAGATGATAACATGAGCTCCGCTAACGCTCGACCCACTCTACCTATACTAGACACTCATATATTGCAAATCAATCTCTTTTGTTTTGTTGAAATTTTTTATCGTGCATAGAGATTAATCATTTTTCATCTGCTGGCCAATAATACGCATAGTCCCGATAAAAAAATGCAATGAACGACGGACATCGGGATCGTTTAGGGAACTGATCAATTGAAACAAACCGGGAGGCTTTTCTAATGCTTCTGTTTGTGCATTCGCCATACGCACAGCATTACCACCTGTCCAGCCCAGTGCTAAAATTTCCTCGCCTACTTTAGTAGTTTTTTCCAGTGCCGCTTCATCAAGAAATTCGATATTGTCTGATATGACTGACAATAAATCGATGATGTTGTCGAACCGACCGGCTTGTACTAAGGGAGCTGTTTTATCGATTAAGTTCTTAATGCCTTCGAGGGTTGCAGGGTCATTAAGGGCCGTATCCGACATAAGTTTTTCTACATTTGTATTTAACTGCTTTTCTTCAGACATAAGTAATTCCTCTGTAATCAAACTATTCCACGTGCAACAGCCCAATAAATACCGCGATTAAATGTTTTACGCATTAATCCCCCTAGCTTGGTAGGTGGTGCGACTTGTACATCATGTTTATAGTCGTACCAGAGTGGCATGCCAGCTTCCAACCCCATTTGAGCGATCGCCTGTACTTTCCCATCATAGATAGCAGAGGTATAACCGCGACGAATTTCCGAAGCGATATTTTCCACGATAACAGGTGATTGGTTATGACACGTGCCTCCGGCTTTACTCACTGGCAAATCAACGGTATCCCCCATCACATAGACATTTTCGGTACCATACATTTTTAAGGTTTCAAAGTCAGTAGGTAACCAGCCTTCATTGTTTTGTGCTTCTGACTTTCCTGAATTAATAACGGCATCTACCGCACGGATAGGTGGAGTGGCCATTAAAATATCGAATTCCTGGGATTTTCCTTCCTCCGAATAAGCTATTTTTGCTTCGGGATCGACCTTATCTAAAGTAAAGCCGCGTTGATATTTAATATTTTTACTATCGAAAATAGTAGGCAACACATCACAGGTGGGTTTCTGTAAAAATAAACAATTACGCAATAATTGAGAGACGGTAGGATAACTGTAAATAATCTCTACACGGTCGCGCACGCCGCGTTTACGTAAATATTCATCAAGCATTAACGTGGTTTCGATTGGGGCAATACCACATTGATGAGGTACGTTAGGGGTTTTGGGGAAATTGACCGTAATAAATATGCGTCCCTCTTCGATGGTGCGTAATTTATGCGCGAGTTGTTGCGCCGCTTTAGTCTGATAAAAATGATCACCTGCCTCTTTCAACCCTTCAATGCGTTCTGGCGCCGGAATACAGCCTGTTGAAATAACAAGATACTCATAATCGTATCGCTTGCCACTTTCACAGAGGACGCGATTTTGCTCAAATTCAAAGCCTTCCACGCCATCGACATGAAAAATAATTTCCGGGCGTAATAATGAACGTTGCTTACGGACTAATTCATGAGGATGAAAAGCATTAAAAGCCACATACATATTGGCTGGCTTGTAAATATGGTTAGGGGAGTTTGAGAGCATCATAATCTCAATTTCACCTTTTAGAATCTCCGGATAAAATTTAGCGACTAAGTTGTTAGCGGTCATCGTGCCGCCAATCCCACCGCCAACGACGATAATGCGTTTTGTCGAGCTAGTCATAATGACTCCTTCAATTGATTATTCAGTGAAGGGTCAACTTGCCAGGTGCATCGATAATGAATATCTAGCACCGTGGACAAGAAGCCCCGTTTTATTTAGTCAGTCGATTTGTTTAAGAGCGCCGGAAGGACATTGATTGATTACTTTGGTGATTTCAGCGTCAGTCGCTTTGTCCGGTTCGATCACAAATTGTCCGTCTGCCACTTTAAATACCTCGGGCAGTGATTCAACACAGTTGCCGGAGTGCGTGCATGTTTGTTTATCCCATTGTATTTTCATGGTACTTAACCTCCGCACTGTTCTGCAGTTGTTGGATTAATCATGGTTTTTACTTCGGCAATAGAATTTGCCGGAAATTCACCACGTTCTGCATGTGTTTTAATGCTTTGTTTATCGGGGGCGATATAAATGCAATAGATCTTATCGTCCGTTACATAACTTTCCACCCACTGAATTTGTGGCCCCATATCGTTCAGAATACAGCAGGATTTTTGTGATACTTGTTGTAATTCAGTTGCAGTTAATTGGCCTGCATTAGGGATTTCTCGTTCAATAATATATTTAGGCATATTGCCTCCTATGCGGTTATATGACCAGTCATCTTTAGTTGGTCGTTAAAAAAAACGATATAGGCCATCATGGCCATATCGCTTAAAAGTTTGTTAGTTAAAAAGTTTTTTAAATGATTAATGCTTATGACTGTGGTGGAATTTTCACCGCTAATTCAGCCGCTTTCCAGGCTGTAATGCCGCCATTTATATTCCTGATATTTTTAAAGCCCATTTGTTGCATCACAGCCGCCGCCATGGCAGAGCGCCCCGAACTGGCGCAAAGTAATAACCATTTTTTATCACGATCCATCAATTCTTCACGGCGGCCCGCGTATTGACGGTCAGCCGCCGCTTCCAGTATTCCACGAGGAATATTTAATGCGCCTTCAATAGTACCTGATATAAATTCTGCAGGTTCCCGTACATCCAGTACCTGATAGCCTTCATCCAAGAGAGGTTTAACATTTAATACATCAATTTCGCGTATTTGTGATTTTGCTTGTTTAACAAAATCCATTAAGGTTTTTTCTTCGCTCATATCAAAATCCTATAGTTATTAGCTGACCAGTCATCTTAGATTGATCGTTAAAAAAACGACACAACCGCTCGCTGTCTCGTTTTGCTTTGTTCCTACCCTACAATCAGCTAGGCAATAAAATAATCATACAGTAAGGTGTCACAAAACTCTTGTAACGGTTGCACAGACTGTTCAATTTTCATCCGTAACAACGCGCCTTGCCAGTTGTTTACCAACAAGTTAGCCATAATTTCGGCGCTCCTGTCAGTACGTACCGTGCCTTCTTTCTGTGCTTGCAGTAATGCCTTATATTGCAGCACTTTGTAGCGCTCGACAGCTGATTTTAGTGCCTGATTGCATCGTTCACTGGTATCGCCAATTTCCCCCATCAGGTTGCCCAGTAAACATCCCCCTTTGTATCCATTCTTTTCCACTGCAACAATAAGCTCTGCATAGTAGTTTTTTAAAGCAGTGAGCGGGTCAACCTGTGAATGTTGTAGATGCCTCGTTAATAGCTGAATAAAGGGTTCTATATAATGGGTAATAGCTTGAGCAGCAAATTCTTCTTTGCTATCAAAATAGCTATAAAATGAACCTTTGGGCACCTGTACGGCACTTACAATTTCGTTAATACCTGTCGCATGATAGCCCTGGTTCATCAACAGATAAACACCTTGGTCGAGTAATCTTGTGCGTTTGGATTGCTTGTTTATCATAATTGACTTATAGAATACGACCGGTCATATATTTTGTCAAGAAATATTTTCCCTACAAAGTTAGAGTCTGACTCGAATGGCACTTACTTAAGAATAAAACACATAAATCACAGTGAGTTACTTTATTTTCTTCGGGTGTCCATTCTTTCTAATCACTGCTCTTGCTTCTTCTCTAGGTTTCATTAACAAGGAAAAAGGCTTTGGTCTTCTTTTTACTGCACGAGGCTCTATTCGACCAGAACGATTTCCAACCCGCTGCTGAGCAATTAATACAAATAATGATTCTTCAATGACTCCTGTACCAGTAAGAGCCGTCTGTTGAGTCCATGCCAACCACAATTGTAGTGTATGCTTAAAGCTAAGCTGGCGTGGTAATATATCGACTAATAAAGCCGTTTGAGCCATCAATAGTCGAATCAGATTATAGGCCAGAAAATAGACCCATATCTCCTTTTCACTCATTTCGGGTGTTTTACAGCTGAGCGTTTCCATGCCCATCGTCGTTTTTATATTCCGGAAATCAACTTCAATCTGCCAGCGTTTTTTATACAAAACCTTGAGTTCTGGTTTCGATGCTTCTTTAGGGCATAGCAATGTTGTTATGAGTATCTTGCCATGAGTGCTTAACTCACGGATAAGTAACGTTTTCGGTGCAACATCATAGTGCGCTTGTGTCATCCAGTCTGGTTTGATCTTTGGTTTGGTTAGTTCGATTAAGTGATCTCTGGTGCCTATTCGTTTGCCTTTCCTAAAGTCAGTTACCCGTTTACGCGCGCCCATTTGCTCAAAGACGGCATCAATGCCTTTTTCACGCAGTGAAGCTAACAAAAAATAGGTACCATAAAAAGCATCGCCAAGAACAAGGTCTCCCGTATCAAAGGTGTCTATAATATTACGAAGCAAACTTTGCTCATCTGAGCCTTTTCCATTGAACCGTCCTATCGACGCATTTAAAACGGCCCCACTTGAAAGGCAGATAACGCCAACCAACCGACAAATTGGAAAACCAAGTCCTGGTTTTTGACCACTCTGCTGAGGATATACTGCCTGATTTTCAACGGTGTCGGGCATTGTTACAGTGGTTCCATCAATTAAATGTACACGCCTTCCATGCCAGCGCCATTGCTCAGGGATTTGACAGTTAATGAGCTCACCTGTCTGGCAAACTAGGTCAGAAACCATTGCTAATGGCAAACGCTGTCTTGCTCGACAATAACCACCCGTAGAGGTACTAACAGGTGCAAGGCCACCAATGATACGTTTTATTGCTGCATCATTGACCGCTTTTTGACAGGAGCGATCTTCACTCAAGGCTTGTGCTAAAAAAATTGAAAGTGTTTCTGTGGGCGGATAAAGTCGCTCTCGATGTTCAGGTAATAAGGTGTCAATTCTTGATAGCAGTTCAGGGCAGGTGAGCAGGTTAAAAAATTGATACGAATCTGTCTTTTCTGCACATTTTTTTATTCTTTGTTGTTGGCAGCGTAAAAATTTGTTATTAATAAACATTAAGGCAGGTTCCTCGGTGATGGCTAAGTTGTTTTGTCGCAATCAGTTTATCATCGAACCTGCCTTTTTTAATATTTTCAGTAGCTTATATCTTAAGTAAGTGCCATTCGAGTCTGACTCAAGTTAATTTAAATAATTAGACATTTGAATCATCATTTTTGAATTCTCGATTAGGGAGCTGAGCCTCTGCTTTTCAATGAAGCGTAGCGGAATTGTCGTCCAATTCTATCATCTTGTATGTATATTATTTTCCTTTGTTCAGTAATCATAGCGCCTTCTTGCAGCCAAATAGAAAATGATCTTTTATCCTTTGGTGACTGCTCCTCAAACCTCTCCACGCCACCGCCTTGAGCAACGTGGAGATGGTACTCAGAATTACACCAGATCGAAACGATCAGCATTCATTACCTTCGCCCAGGCGGCCACGAAGTCTTTAACAAACTTCTCTTGGTTGTCATCCTGCGCGTAAACTTCTGCATAGGCACGAAGGATTGAATTGCTACCAAAAACCAGATCTATTCGTGTTGCCGTCCACTTTACATCCCTCGACTTGCGGTCGCTTATTTCATATAAGTTATTGCCAGCTGGCTTCCATGTATACCTCATGTCTGTAGGATTGACAAAAAAGGCATTGGTCAGCATACCTTCACGATCAGTAAAGACACCGTGCTTAGTACCTCCGTGGTTGGTGCCAAGTACACGCAAACCACCGACCAACATTGTCATCTCATGGGCGGTCAACCCCATAAGCTGGGTTTGCGATCAAGCATCAGCTCTTCTGCACTAACGATATAGTCCTTCTTGAGCCAGTTGCGGTATCCATCATGAACTGGTTCGAGTACATTGATGGATTCAACATCCGTCATTTCCTGACTAGCATCACCACGCCCTGGCGAGAAAGGCACGGTGATATTCACGCCTGCAGCCTTTGCTGCCTGTTCAACGCCTACGCTACCAGCCAACACAATGACATCGGCTACGCTGGCACCAGTCTCTGCCGCAATGCCTTCGAGCACTATAAGTACCTTGGCAAGACGCGCAGGCTCGTTCCCCTCCCAGTCTTTTTGCGGGGCGAGACGGATACGTGCACCGTTGGCGCCACCACGTTTGTCCGAACCACGGAAAGTGCGAGCGCTGTCCCACGCAGTAGCGATCATTTCACTGTCACTCAGACCACTGTCTGCAATCTTTGTTTTTACAACTGCAACGTCATAATCAGTAGGGCCTGCGGGCACTGGGTCTTGCCAGATCAGTTCTTCCTTAGGCGCGTCTGGACCGATGTAGCGAGTCTTCGGCCCCATGTCACGATGCGTTAGTTTGAACCAGGCACGGGCGAAGACTTCCGAAAAGTAGGCTGGGTCCTTGTGGAACCGTTCCGAAATTTTGCGGTATTCCGGGTCGTACCTCATTGCCATATCGGCGTCGGTCATAATCGGTTTGAGGCGAATCGATGCATCCTCAACATCAACGGGCATATCTTCTTCTTTGATGTTAACTGGCTCCCACTGCCATCCATGCCCCTGCAGGAGATTTCTGTGTAGTGGTCAAGTAAATTCGTACATAACGATCGGTTTTTTAAGCGGCTTCTTTCTCCGCTTGGATTGGGGTTAAATAATTGTTATAACTATGTACACGGAAACTATTGTAATACTTGATGTATTGCATAATATCTTTCTCTGCCTGTTCATAAGATGAATAAAAAGTCTTAGGCATCCATTCAGATTTAAAGCTTCTAAAACAACGCTCCATAGGTGCATTATCCCAACAGTTACCACGCCGACTCATGCTTTGCTTGATCTCATATTCCGACAATTGCTGCTGGAATACCTTACTGGTGTAATGGCACCCCTGATCAGAATGAAACATCAAGTTCTTGGGCTCTCCTCTAGCCGCATAAGCTAATTTTAACGCTCGTGTAGTCAATACTGAGTCAGGACTAGTTGAGCAAGCCCACCCCACGATACGGCGCGCATTTAAATCAATCACCAATGCTAAATATATCCAGCCTGTACCCGACCAAATATAGGTGACATCACCACACCAAACTTGATTAGCCAGTTCGGTAGAAAATTCACGGTTTAAGTGGTTATCCGCTATGTTTGATGGCTTTTCAGCCACCTTGTAACGATGTGCGCCTGGCTGTTTACTTGTCAGCTCCGCTTCTTGCATTAAACTCCGTGTTTTGAAGCGTCCAACAGATTCACCTTGCTGTTTTAATTGAGCAGAAAGGGTACGACTCCCCGCTGAACTGCGGCTCGCTTCATGTAACGCAATAACCTTGGATTTTAACCTGTCTCGCTCAGGATCTGCCTTGTTTGCATGCTTACGGTGGTAGTTGTAACTACTACGACTCATCTCAAATGTTTGCAATAATTCGCATTGTTTGTATTGCTCTCTTAACTCATCAATTAGCATTAAAATTGATACACGTCCGATATTAAGAGAGCTGAAGCCTTTTTTAAAATTTCTTTTTCCCTTGTTAATTTCTTTATTTGGGCTTCCAGGTCTTGAATCTTTTGCTGATCAGAAGTAATCGCTCGGCTTCCTTTTGGCGTAACACCATGACGCTCTTCTTTTAATTGAGTGACCCAACGGCGCATTGCTGTAGTTCCAACGCCCATAGCTTCGCAAGCATCATTTATGGAATATGCCTGATCTAATACCAGACTGGCCGCTTCATGTTTAAATTCTGTTGTATAACTTTTTCGTTTACTCATTGGTCTGCATCTTTGATTAAGGGGTTATTATAAACTCCTATCGTTTAGTACAGGATTATTAGACCACTACAAGAATCCATTCATGCGATTGCTGAGCGATATTTAAAGTGTCTTATCGACTAAATCACAATAAATTTTTTTCTGCTCATCACTAATAAAACTAGCGATAAAGGAATTTTTAGCACTTAATGCCAGTTCTTCTTTACTTAAGCTCAAGGCTTCAGCCGTTTCTATATAGTTTTGATTTATATATCCACCAAAATAGGCTGGATCATCGCTATTAATAGTAACAACAAGTCCTTTTTTCAACAGTTTTCGGTAATTGTGCTCTGACATCTTTTTAAAAACACACAATTTAATATTCGACAATGGACAAATGGTAAGAGGTATTTTCTCGGTAATTAATTTTGTAACCAGTGCTTCATCTTCTAGTGCACGCACTCCATGATCTATACGTGAGACTTTTAATAAATCTAACGCTTCCCATATATAGGCAGGCGGCCCTTCTTCTCCGGCATGAGCAACAGTCAGTAGCCCCATTGATTGTGCCTTTTCAAAAACTCTTTCAAATTTAGAAGGTGGATGACCAATTTCCGATGAATCCAACCCAACTGCTACAATTTTGTCTAAATGAGAACTGGCCTGCTCAAGTGTTGTAAAAGCATCCGCCTCATCAAGATGCCTTAAAAAACACATAATAAGTTTTGATGATATTCCAAGCTTATTTTTCCCATCTACAAGAGCGCGATGAATACCATTGATAACGATATCAAAATCAATACCTCTATTGGTGTGCGTTTGGGGATCATAAAAAACTTCTGTATGAAGAACATTATTCTCTTTACATCGTTCAAGGTATGCCCAAGTCAGATCATAAAAATCTTCCTCTGTTATTAGTACAGCTGCACCAGCATAGTAGATATCTAGGAAGCTTTGTAAGTTATTAAATTTATAAGCCAATCGAATTTCCTCTACTGATTTAAAGGGGATTTCTATAGCGTTCTTTTTGCTTAATTTAAACATTAATTCCGGCTCAAGAGAGCCTTCAATATGAATATGTAATTCAGCTTTCGGCAGTTTTTTAATAAAATCTCTTATCTCTGACATATATTCCTCCATAATTTAGACTGAATAGGTGCTTTTTTTAAATCTAATTGAAGAGTATAGCTAAAAAATAAACTACAAACGTCCCTTTGTAATTTGTTCGAATTTAGCTCTGATTTTATATTTGCAGATAATAGGGTCTCAAAAAACGGATGTTTGCAGGACATTACACGTAGGCGAGGGTGGATTAATGCTTCAGTGCTTGATATAGCAGCAACTGTCATACTCGAATAGTCCACAATAAAAGCCAAGTATCACACTGCAAGGATAGCATGAATGCTGTCCGTTTAAAGCCAGGGATGGAATGGGTAAAAAAGTGTTTGGCGATAGCCTAACCAGTCATAAAGCTGGCCTTACTTCTCTACACTTCGGATACCCACTACATCCCCAAAACTGCTTCCCCTGATTATCACCACGCTTAGCAGTTCTCAATACCATTGCTTCTCCACATTTAGGACAAGTATTCGCAGCGTTTTTTAGTACGGGCTTAACTTCTATTGGACGTTGCTTTTCAGCAACTAACGTTTTGACATGCTTAACATGATCTCTATGAGTTTTAAGTGATGGCTTTAATCTACCAGTAGATATTTGGGCACAAATATCCTTAACTTCAGATTCAGTGAATACCGATTGAGTTTTGTTTTTGATGTATCGAATATAGCCACCAGCATAAACGACATTATCCGGCATAACCGTTTTAAAGGTGCTGTCGCCAACAAAAACGACAATGGAAAATATCGTGCTTGGCTCAATGTTTAGAGCAGCTTGCAATGTTTGAGTATGCTTATAATTTTGATGTAGTGGGTTCTGGAATTTAGAAGTATGGCGGTAAATCTTCTGAGTCCATGTTTTTTGATTTTCACTGCCAAAGATCCAGCCTTTCATATTCTTGGTTTCAATAACGAAAACACCATCCCTGGAAACAATTACATGGTCTATTTGGGTAGTTCCGTCTTCAGTTGGAAGTGTGACATTTTTAAATAAAGTGTACTTACTCTTATCGAGTAGAAACTTAGCTGCTAAATTTACCTGCAGCTCTCCAATAACGCCTTTCATAAAAGATGTCTTTAGAAAACTAATAGCGAGAAGGGCAGGGATTAGCCACCAATAGGCAGCAAAAAGTTGTTCAAAGATAGATGTCATATTCATTATTACTTTTAACTCTTAAAATTGTCGCTCGCAGGGAATACCGTCACCATCGCCATCCATTTTAGTGCCAGGACAATGACCAAGATAAAATACAGCTTCTTCATAAGAGTCCATTTCTGTACACCAAACTTTACCTTGGCATTGGAATCTTTCTATTTGTCTTATTGGCTGAACTCTCAGTGTAGCACCAGGGTGAGTTACTGAAGGTTCTTGTGAAACTTTGTTATAAATAAAAACAGCTATGCCAACGAAAATAACAGCGGGTAAAAAATTAAAGTTATTCTTTGGTTTTGCCGTTTTTCTATATGCTCTTGGCTTAGTACGAGTTGGGATTTGTTTCTCGCGTTTATATTTTATAGGCTCTAAAGTAAGTATTTGCCTAACGCCTTCAATCCTGGCATTAACTGCACGGGTTTTACCGTTAGTATCAGTCCCTATTTCATAATGAATAATATCGCCAATAACTGGCTTACGTCCCATGCCCTTAAATGCTGTAATATGGATAAAAATATCACTTTTGCCATTTTCCGGGGTTATAAAGCCAAATCCTTTAGCATCAATCCAGCGTATTAATTTTCCTTTCTTAGTTTCCATTATTCAATTTTCTCATAATAACAGAACATCCCTTTAGCTCAATTGACGATAATGATAGGGTATTCCACCACTCCATAAAATGAAAGCTATTGTGCTGGAGGTGGTACATCGAGGTCAACAAAACTTTTTCTGATTACCCACAAGCTTCAGCTATCTTTAAAACATGCGTATAAATCTAATGAAGCCCGTATGACGTTTACGGAATGTGGGGAATAGGTGCCATGAATATCCCGTATTCCGCTAGCGCCATAACGCGCTACAAAGAATTTTAGTTATAGGCTGGAAGTTATACGTAATCAGGAAACTTTTAGAAACCTCGACCCTGAAATTAAACGTAACCCACAAAACTGATTCATACCAGTGAATTGCTAGCGATCACACGTTAATAAGGTAAAAAGCAATAATTGTTTTTTGGTTGCTGCAGTTTTGTATACACAGCTTCTCTTGCAATAGCGAAAAATCGTATATATAAATCAAAAGGGTCATATATTAATAACGCCACTTTTCAATGTAAATTTTGCATTAACACTAGAAAGCTCTAGCGTAGAGCATTGATGCCAACTCTTTATTAAGATCTGTCAATTAATGCTGGGTTTTACTGTGAGGCTGAACCACGGCCCCTAAAAAAACGCGCGCTATATCAACTTTATCAAAATGATATTTTGCACTACAAAACTCGCAGTCAGCAATGATCTCTCCATGCTCGGCCAGAATTTCATCTACTGTTTCGCGGCCCAGCGATAATAACGTCGTTTCGACTTTTTCAGCCGAGCAGCGACATTTGAAGCTAATCGGTTCTGCAGCAAACAGGCGTACTTGTTCTTCATTAAATAAGCGGTGTAATACCTCTTCACAAGATAGTGATAGCAATTCCTGTTCGGTAATGGTATTGGCTAAAGCCTCAATACGTTGCCAGTCTTCCCGAGTCTGTTCATCTTGCTGTGCAGGCAGTTCTTGAATAAACAAAGCAGCGGCCTGATTTTTATTGGCAAATATCCATAGCCGGGTGTTCAATTGTTCAGATTGTGCAAAGTAGGCTTCTACTGCTTCGGCAAGACGTGATCCTGTTAACGGCACGATTCCCTGATATGGATCGCCAGAAGTTGGTTCTATGGTTAACACCAGTCGGCCAGAACCTAATAATTCAGGTAGACTGTCACCGGAAATAGTCTCATCGCAACGAGCCCAGCCTCGAATTTCTCTGTTATTTGTACTTTGAGCAACCAGTGATTTTAATGGCCCATCTCCCTGGACCTGGATAATCAAATTGCCATCAAATTTAATTGTTGCAGAAAGTAACGTTGCCGCAGCAAGGGCTTCTCCTAATATTTGCTTGACTGCATCCGGATATTGGTGATGTTGTTTTGCTGCTTGCCAGCTAGCGGATAAATTTAACCATTCGCCTCGAACGGCTAATCCATCAAATAAAAAACGGCGTAAAACATCTTTTTCTTGCATAGCTAGGTGTCGTATATTGGTTTGTATTAGCGCATATTATAGCTTTACTTATTCAGTCTGCGCAGGGATATTCAATTGATTACTTATAGTCAGTATAATAGCAATACAGGAACTTAACTATTCAAGCAATATGACAAAAAAAGCAATTATCTTATTATCGGGCGGACTAGACTCGGTCACTGTCCTGGCGATGGCAAAACGGCAAGGCTATACCGTCTATGCCTTGAGTTTTGATTATGGACAAAAACATAATGCAGAACTTATTTCCGCCAGAAAAATAGCACCAGACTATCAAGTCGCAGTACACAAAGTGATTAAACTGGGGCTGGGTGAAATTGGCGGGTCAGCTTTAACAGATGATGCCTTAAATGTCCCTGTTACACCCCAAACAGGGATCCCCGTCACTTATGTGCCTGCCAGGAATACCGTATTTTTATCGTTTGCTCTGGGCTGGGCTGAGGTGTTAGATGCACATGATATTTTTATTGGTGTTAATGCGGTGGATTATTCTGGTTATCCCGATTGTCGTCCACAGTTTATTGAGGCCTTTCAGGCGCTGGCAAATGTTGCTACCAAAGCGGGTGTAGAAGGGCATAAAATTAAAATACATGCGCCCCTTATTCATATGAGTAAGGGTGAAATTATACAGAGTGGCATTGAATTACAGGTCAATTATGCACAGACTGTATCCTGTTACGCGGCTAGCCCGGAAGGCTTTGCTTGTGGTGAATGCGATGCCTGTCGCTTAAGGAAAACAGGGTTTGCCGAGGCTGGAGTGCCTGATCCGACACGTTATCAGGCTGGATGTGCTGGCGAATAGCCGCTGTTTTATAATAATGATTGGCAATCATCAGCATAGTTCATGGTGCTATAATTATCGGCTTGGCTGGTAGAGGAATGTTGAAATGAAAGAAGAATATGATGTAATCATTGTTGGCGGTGGCATGGTCGGTGCTGTAGTTGCCTGTGCTCTGGGTAATAGTGATTTAAAGGTCGCTCTGATTGAACAAGCTATGCCCGAAGAATTTTCTCCTGAGCAGGCGCATGATTTGCGCGTTTCTGCTTTAAGCATTGCTTCACAACAAATTCTACAAACTGTCGGTGCATGGGATGCTGTAATCGCCATGCGTATGTGTCCTTTTAAACGAATGCGTGTATGGGAAACTGCTGGTGATACCGAATTTAATAGTGATGCTATCGCTTATGATGCTTTAGGTTATATCGTTGAAAATCGTGTGACTCAACTGGCCTTACTGCAAAGAGCGCAGGAATTTTCTAATATTGATTTTTTATGTCCCTCTATTATCAGGAAAATTCATTATGCCGATGGCAAAGGCAGTATACAGCTGGATGATGGCCGGGTTTTGTCCGCCAAAGTATTGGTCGGTGCAGATGGTGGCCAATCGCGATTAAGACAAACTGTGGGTGTGGGTGTGACTAGTTGGGATTATCAGCAACATGCAATGGTTATCTATGTAGAAACGGACTATGAGCAACAGGATATTACCTGGCAGCGTTTTGTACCGACCGGACCGCAGGCTTTCTTGCCTTTATCGGGGAATTATGGCTCTATCGTCTGGTATAACACGCCTGACGAAGTTCGGCGTTTAAAGACTTTATCTGACGAAGAATTACTGATTGAATTAACAAAAACCTTTCCTGACTGTCTGGGGAAAATTAATAAGATTCTAGGTGTCGCCAGTTTTCCTTTAAAGCGCCAGCATGCACAGGAATATGTGAAACAGGGTATAGCATTAGTTGGCGATGCAGCGCATATGATTAACCCCCTGGCAGGTCAGGGGGTTAATATAGGTTTGCTGGATGCCGCAATGCTGGCAGAAGTGTTAATTGAGGCCAGTAATAAAGGTAAAAATATTGCAGATGTAGCGGTGCTCAAGAGATACGAACGGTTAAGGCGCAACGAAAACCTAAAAATGATGACGGTAATGGATCTGTTTTATCGCATCTTTAGTAACACAGTGATGCCCGTTAAATTTTTCAGGAATTTAGGCCTGGGCTTGGCTGAGCGTATGACTCCGCTTAAAAATAAAGTAATGCGTGGTGCAATGGGTCTGGAAGGGCGCTTACCTAAATTAGCAAAAGGTGAAACGATTATTTAATGAATAATTCGATTGCATTTAGAACTCTTTTATTTAAAGAGGTTCGTCGTTTTACACGGATTTGGCCGCAAACATTACTGCCTCCAGCAGTCACGACGTCATTATATTTTCTGATTTTTGGCAAGCTTATTGGTGCGCGAATAGGGAATATTGATGGCATAAGTTATATGAATTATATAGTACCTGGTGTGATATTAATGTCAGTCATCAGTCATTCGTATGCCAATGTTGTATCATCTTTTTACTCAACTAAATTTCAACGCCATATCGAAGAGCTACTGGTTGCACCGGTGCCTAACTGGGTGATATTAGCCGGGTATATTGGTGGCGGGATAACACGCGGAATGTTAGTTGGCTGTGTAGTGGCGGGCATCTCCATGCTATTTACGGAAATATCGGTAACTAACTGGTGGATTACTATCAGTGTCTTTATGTTAACTGCAACCTTATTTTCTTTGGCCGGTTTTGTTAATGCTATTTTTGCCGATAGTTTTGATGATATATCTATTATTCCCAATTTTGTTTTAACACCACTCAGTTATTTAGGCGGCGTGTTTTATTCTGTTTCTATGCTGCCTGATGTCTGGCAGAAAATTGCTTTGGGTAATCCTATCCTGTATATGATTAATACTTTTCGTTATGGCTTAACCGGTATTTCAGATATAGATGTAACAACTGCCATGCTAATTATTATATGTTTTATTCTGTTTTTAGTCGTTTTTTGCTTATATTTATTGGCTAAAGGGATAGGCATTAAAAATTAATAAGTGTGAAAGCTCGCGTTTCGCTATGGTCGTAGCTAATGGTGTGCTTTTGATGCGATCGGCTGACTGCTTACTAATACAAAGGTAAATTAGGATCGTTTTTATGTATAGTCTGAAGTTAATAAGTCGCTGGTTTATTTCTCCAGAGTCTACAACTGAGTAATTATTCATACCCAATGCAGAGATATACTTGAGACACATTTTCAAATTAGCTTTCTTTGAGCTTAAATATTGAAAGACAAAGGAACTATTTGCAATCAGACTTAACTCATATAGAATTAGCGAAATGTTTATTAGTATACAAATTTCAACAATTAAATTGGAGAGTAGGTTCATGTTCACAAAAAAAAGTACTGCGTCATTAATTAAAGCGAGCGCTTTAATTGCTGCTGTTTCAGTTTTAACCGGATGTGGTATAGCTGCCCCAAAATCTGAAATAGCTTACGCAGAAGCGACTCTTCAATCGGCACGCAATGTTGGTGCAAATGAATATGCTCCAGTGGAACTGGAAAGAGCAAAAAACAAATTGCAGCAAGCTAAATCTGAAATGAAAGAAGGTAAAAACGAAGAAGCTTTGCGTTTAGCTAACGAATCGACTGCAGAAGGTAATTTGGCTCAAGCGAAGACAGAAGCAGGAAAAGCGAGTGCATCTGAAAAGCAAATGCAGCAAAGTCTGGAAATGTTGAAATCACAGCTTAAATAGTGTTGTAACGCACCAACTAAAATTTTTTGGATCTTTATATGAATACAATGACAGTAAAAAAACTGCTTATCCCCGCTATAATCACAACACTGGCTGTAGGTTGTGCGGAGTTACAAAAACCAAAATCTCTGCTAGAAGCACAGCAAGCGTATAAGGCAGCGGCTAGCAATCCAGCTATTCAAAGATATGCAGCAGATGAATTAAGCAAAGCGAATACAACGCTATTAGATGCTGCTGCTGCTGAATCTGTAGAAGACATGACTTCTTTGGCTTACATCGGTAATGCTCAAGTCGAGACTGCAGTTAATACTGCAGCGGCTGGACAGTCTAGGCAAAACAGTATCGATTTAATGAGCAAAAAAGAGCAGTTGATTACAGACTCTCTTAACTTAAAAAAAGATGCTGCTAAAAACCAATTGGATGCTGCGCAGAACAAATTGCTGAAAATGCAATTATTAGAAGCAGAGCGTGAAATTTTATTAGCCTTCGGAAACATTGAGTTTGTTACTGGCACGGCTGATTTAGTGCCTGGTGCTTCAACAGGTATTGATTTGCTGGCTAGCTATATGGAAAAGTATCCGAGTAAAAAAGTGACTCTGGAAGGGCATACTGATAATACAGGTAATGCTGGACGTAATATGGAATTATCCCAAAAACGTGCTGATTTTATTCGTAATGTACTCATTAGCAAAGGCGTTGCAGCCGACCGTATTACAGCGATAGGTTATGGTCAAAGCCAGCCGGTAGCTTCAAATAATTCAGCCGCCGGTCGTCAGAAAAATCGTCGTATTGATATAAAATTCAACTAGTAGACTCATTTTACTTGCGAAATAGATGTCACTCGGCTGCTTTACTGCTGAGTGACATCCTCTAAACTCCTCTCAAAATTCTTTTTACAGGTCAGCCCTGTTTTCTCTACTTTTCGAATGTGTGCTGCATGGCTATAGATGTGGTATTTGTTTGACTGTGCCGCGGTAGCTGCGCCTTAAGCCGTATGAGTCATATTAACGGGAAATACTATATACTGCTTTCTAATACATTTACATTACGAAATAAAATCATGTTTAATTTTAATACCAGGTTTTCCTGCTATTGCTGGCGAATACTTAGTTCCCTGCTATTAGTCAGTGCTATGCTTTCTGGCTGTACCACTCCCGTTTCATCTCCTGTTAGCACAAAAACAGATTTCCTGATTCCCATCACCGCAGCTCCCACCAATGTCTATTATCAAGGCAAATTTGTCTGGCATGATTTACTGACCCCTGATATTGCCGCTTCACGAAAATTTTATAGTGAGCTGTTTAACTGGACCTTTGAACAACAGGGACGCTATACGGTCATTCTGAACAAGGGCCAACGTATAGGGGGCATGCTGGAAGTTAAGCCAGAGGCCGGGAAAAAAGCAGAAGCGCTCTGGCTTGCCTATATGTCTGTGCCTGATGTCGATCTAGCAAGCGACTATCTTGAAGATCAGGGTGGAAAGATAATTAAAGGTCCACTTGATATGCAAAACCGTGGACGCGGAGCTTTAGTGAGTGACCCACTGGGAGCGCAGTTTTTGCTACTCCACTCTCTTGATGGCGATCCTGCAGATAGGGAGCCTGCAGTGGGTTCCTGGTTATGGAACGAATTATGGAGCAATCAGCCGCAGAACAGCTTTATCTTTTATCAGGATTTAGGTCTCTATGATTCCTTAACTGCGCAAAGTGATTACCTGATTCTGGAAAATAAGGGGCAATGGCGCGCCGGTATCAGGCACGTGCCTGAGGATGATTTTAAGGTTCGTTGGGTAGCTTCTGTTCGAGTCAAAGATCCTGCTTTATTAACAAACATAGTAAAGAAGCTGGGTGGAAAAGTCTGGGTTCGTCCTGGTGAAGCTTTACAAGATACGGGTGCGAATATCGCCGTTATTTCTGACAACCTCGGAGCGTTCTTAATATTGCATCGCTGGCAGCCGGAAGACAAAGACCCATTAACGGAGGAGCAATGATTATGAAAACTAGCAGATTAATGCATATTGCTGTTTTGTTAACAGTCATGCAGTTGTTGACAGCATGTAGTAGTGGTGGTCAAACCAGCACTGGATATACGGTCTACGAAGGCTACAGTTATCCTAATTACGGTCAGTATTATGGACGCGGTCTGTACAACAGACCTACCGGATTTGGCGGTGGCGGGCCTACTGAACCACCTGATCCGAGACCCGCTCTTCCTGTGAATAAGGCAAATTAAAGGGCCATTACTCCGCCTGTTTTTAACATTACTATTCAGGATTACAGGAAGTCTGTCTGCTCACTGTCGGGTGGCCTGTTTGCCTGAGCTATTAGCCAGGATTGAAATCCAGTACACACAGTTTTTTAGCTGCATGTAATTGGCCATTTACCAGCAAAGTTTTTAACTGTTCAGTGCGTTCCATATACTCATTAGTTAATTCCTTAAATGCTTCTGGCAAATGATGGCGTTCCAGCTTCGATAAATGGCCATCAAATGCAGCGGCAACACTGAGTAAATCCAGTAAAAAATAGCGTTCTTTTGTTGTGACTTCATCTAGTACGACAAGAAAATCTTCCCAGTTATCGTATTCCTTGTTCTCATCAATTTTAAATGTGTCGCACAGCCTGAGTAATAAAACCAGCATGTTCGGATGATAGTTTTGCGCCAGAACCATCATTGTAGCAACGGCTCGCACAGAACCTTCACGTGCTTTAGGACTGAGTTGAGCAATCAGTTCTTCGGTGAGCATTTCATTGACGATATGTTCTGCCAGTTTGTTGCCAAATAGTCTAAGCCTTGCTTCCCGAGCTACTTTATATAAGGTGAATGCATCCCAGAAACCCGTAATAGGTATGGCAACCCAGCTAAAGGCTGTCCGGGCTTCACCTTTACCAAACAGGCGAATTAATAAAAATTTAACGGCAAGACCGCTTAAGACAACTTTAGCTTTATATAAAAAGGCGACCAGAAACAATTTGGACTTGGATAAATGTTTTAGTGGATCTATGCCCAGATAATGAATAATCGGGTCGGGCACCTCCAATGCCGCACGGGCTAGAATATTGGGTACGGCATCATCGCCAGGCAGACATGAGCCTTTAGCTGTCTGATTGTGTCCTGTAAGGCAAGCAAGGCTGTAGACTGTTTTTAATCCTAACCAGAACAAAACGCTCATTTCGATCGCCAGCATAACCACCAGAGTGCTGCCATAAAGCAGGTAATAAGCAGTGGTTTCCATGCTCTCCATATAAGTCCATTCCACCCAGATAGTTACAAAGGTGGTTAACGCTCCGATAGCAAATCCGATGACTGCAGCAAACCCCGTGATATTGCCAGCCAGTGTGTGCAAGGTAATATCAGGAGGAAGATCATCGATACTGATATTTTGCATATTTGCAGTACCTGATTTATTTGCCAGATAACTGTAATATTTAACACCTATTTTTTCCAGGAAGCCGGGTGACTGTTCTCTTGAATAAGAGGTTTTTTTCTTATTATTATCATTTATCTCAGGCATTGCTGTTTTCCTCTTTAATGGCTGTAGTATTGTTGGTAAACGGTTTTTAGTATCCAGGTGATTCCTTCATTATAAATAGACTTAGGATGATGGATGGCTGGCTGGTTATAGTGCTTATGCCCACATAGAATAACATCAACAAGATAGTGAGCTGCTATTTAGTCCGCTTTGAAACAGCAGGCTGAAGATCTTTGCTCAAATCAAATGGTGAAGATATTACGAGCGTATTCTTATTATAATCCACTGATAACTTTAGCTAGCCGGAATACTTTAAATGTTCTATCATTCAAGATGACTCATTAGCCCATTTGTATTTTCTATTATTAGGATAAATGACGCTTAAGAGATTATAGGTATAGTATCAAAGTTTGTACTTTAATTTATGGAGAATTTAATGGGAATTTTAGACACACTTTTAAGTGGTCAGGATGCACAATTAATCACCCAGTTAGCGCGTAATAGCGGTATTAATGAAGCTGATGTGCAAAAGGTTATTGGTCAGTTGTTACCGGCAGTTTCAGACGGAATCAAAACCAATGCAAGCACTAGCGAAGGCCTTGGGGCATTAGTGAGCGCCCTGGGCAAAGGTGATTATCAGCATTACCTGGATCATCCAGAGCAATTAACTGAACCCGCTGCAACCGAAGAAGGGAATGCTATTTTAGGCCATGTTCTTGGCAGCAGGGATGTTAGTCGAAATGTAGCTGAACAGGCCGCTCAAAAAACCGGTGTAGACAGTGGCATTATTAAGCAATTATTACCTCTGGTGGCAACTGCTGTTATGAGTGCACTGAGTAAGGAAACAAAGGACAGTCCAATTGGTGGTAGAGGGCAAAGTCTGGATATGAGTAGTATTCTGGGTGCTGATGCCAGCCCTGTCGTAGGCATGATTACTTCATTTCTGGATACAAATAATGATGGCGATATAACAGATGATTTATTTAATATGGCCAAGAAATTCTTTTAAATAATATAACGGAGAGGATAATGGGATTATTTGATTTTGCAAAAGATATAGGTAGTAAGCTATTTAAAAAAGATGTTGATGCAGCAGCCAAAATAACGGAATATATTTCGGCAAACAATCCGGGAATAGACGATTTAAGTGTGATCTTCAAGGATGGGATTGCGACTATTATTGGAGCGACAGACAGTGCTGAGGCTGCTCAGAAAGTCGTTTTGATGGCGGGTAATACTCAGGGTGTGACAGAGGTTGTGCCTAAAATTCAGATTAACGATGTGGAAACTGATGTTGTCGCGGCCTTAGAACCTGGAAATGTTGAATATTATGTGATTCAAAGTGGTGATTCCTTATCTAAAATTGCTAAAAAATATTATCAAAATGCGATGGAATATCCACGTATTTTTGAGGCGAATAAAGAGGTTATAAAAGATCCTGATCTAATATATCCGGGGCAAAAAATCAGAATTCCTTTGGATTAATTCTGTTGTTAGTCAGCTGGAAGGTGCTTTAGCTCGCTGGTATCAGGAAATGTGCGAGCTAAAGCACGACCGCCTTACAAATATATTTAAGATGGGTATAAATGCAACCTTTTGCGCGGTAAATTAACTTACTTGAATAGTATAATTTATAGTTAGATATTTCAAGGTATAGTTTCCTGCATCCAGGCTCAGCGTAAAAGCTTCTCTTTCGATACTAATAATGGTTGATCGGGTGATACAAGAAGCCAGAATAGAAAACGGGCTCGATACCTGCAAAAGTGACTAAACCTTCTAAATAGACTTCAACGCTGTCCTGATCAATTTGTTCAAACAAAGTCCCTTGCATAACAGAGTCGTTTTTTCAGGCACCTGCTGCAAGAGACGATGGTATATCGATGATATTTTTATAATCAATAAAAACATCATACTGAATGCTGCCTGTTTCCCCAGATTGATACATTATATTGCTGATTACTACGCTATACCAGGTGTCATACTGCCAGTCCGTCACTGTCCAGCTAAGATTATTAGGGACTCCAGAGCCATTAGTGTCGAAATGTAGGTCAGCTACAGTCATTGATTGACCATCGCTTTTCTGTGTTACGCTAATTTTGGCACTCGCAAAATAATTATGTTGATTTGCCCATGTCGAAGACTTGTCTTCGATAATGGTTAAATTCCACGGAGTTTTTTTGCTGGATGTTTTATCGGAAAAAAACGCATAGGGATAGCGCAAATAGGGAAATGCAACATAGTCAGGAATATCTTCAGCGGCCGTTGTTGAGTTGCCGGGAAAATCAAATACTTTCACTCCCGATGCGCCTAATACCTGACCATAACTGGTAAACTGCAGAAAAGGGTTTAATAATGTGCGTCTATGGCCAACGCCTGAGATATTAGAAATGTTAGAGGCATCGCCTATAAAACTCATTAAGACATTTGCCGGGTCGCTATCATTCCCACTTAAATATAAATTGCTACTATTACTGCCATCAAAACCTGCATTACTGTAACAAGTCGCATCCGTTCCGGGTTTATGCGATAAAAAGTTATTTGCACGTTGAATTAATGCGGCTTGTTGAACTTCAAAATCAGCGTCGTGATCATATGTGATAGCTGAGAGCTGGTGTAGTTTGCGTGTCTGATTAAATGCATCAAGCAGTCTCTGTTGTGCTTGCTCATTAAGAATACCCGCAACACAGTCAGTGACATTGGGCAATGAATCATATAAAAAACTTTGTGTAGTAAAAGAATACCCTCTGATTTCTTTAGTGACCGTGCGCCAATATTGACGATAGGCAGCACCTCGATCCTGAATTTCCAAAAAACCGATATTAGAATACTCGCTGCTTTGGTTCTGGTCATCATAGGCTTGTAGGGCAACATAAAAAGTCGCCCCTTGCCATAAGCCAATAGTAAAGTCAGTTTCAGCGCCCAAATCAATGCTGTTTATAGTTGCATCACCCAGATAGGGATAAGGCGCATAAAACAGGCGATAACCCGTGGCACTATCCACTTTGGACCAATGCAAGTCTACCTGCAGCCCTTCGGTATTCAACTGCAAAACGGGTACAGCTGGTTGCGCCTGAGTATTTAACGCAAACAGCAAGATAGATATAAATAACAGAGAGTTATACAAAAGTTGGCCTATTTAAGCTTTAGAGCAGTTTAGAATCCTGTACATAGAATGCCAGTCGTGTTATTGAAACGGCTATCTCAGAACTAGCAAGGGATCTAAGCCTTTTTTCAAATCCAAAGCACGTAAATCATCAAAGCCACCTATATGTTGTTCACCGATATAGATTTGCGGCACAGTTCTGCGTCTGGTTTTTTGTACCATTTCTTCTCTTAAACCGGGCGTGGTATCCACATTTAATTCCGTATAAGTTGCTCCTTTTGCGCTTAGCAGGCGTTTAGCCATTGTGCAGTAGGGGCAGAGGTTGCTGGTGTAGATAATGATTTCTGGCATAGTGGGTGTTTTTCCTAAAGGGGTAGGTAAATAAGAGAACAATTATACGCCAAGTCAGTGTCAGCGCATTCGTAAATTTTACCGTAAATGTACAGGGCGAAAATCAGGAAAGTGTTAAAATGCCGCTCTTAATTCTTATTAGCACCCGCGCCGCAAGGTATGAACTTTTTAAATAAGCCAAATCTAATGATGTATTCACTTAATCGCCTTATTCTTATCGACTCTTATAAAGAGGGTGAATTGCAAGAAGTTCGCTTAGATGGGCATACTAATTTAAACGGGGTTAATGGTGCGGGTAAAACCACTTTACTGCGTTTAATTCCCTTATTTTATGGTGAAAGACCGGGGCGTTTAGTGCCGAAAAGTCGCGTCACTGATAGCTTTGTTAAACATTATTTGCCGCGCGAATCCTCGTATATTATTTTTGAATATCAGCGTAATGAGCAAACCTGCATGGTCGCTATTTATGCTTCGACAAATGATGAAGGATTATGTTATCGCTTTATAGACAAAGATTTTGAGCCGGAAGACTTTATTGAGCAACATGAAGATGGCGCAAAATATCCGGTCTCTTGTCGACATTTAAAATCACATCTCCTTACCCGTCAGGTGCAGCACAGCAATCAAGTGACCGCCTGTAGCGATTACCGCACTATTATCCAGAATTTGCCGCATAACAAAGGCCAGGACATGCGCCAGCTGATTGCGCGTTACAGTTTTTGTCAGGGCAGTTCGGGGCAGCGCTTAAAAGATATAGAAAAAATTATTACCGGCATGTTTATGCGTTCTACAGATTTTGCCGATTTGCGTGAAATGCTGGTCAACTGTATCGATGAAAACCGTGAATCTATTGCTCTGGAATTGCAAATGGAAACGCTGGATAGCTGGTATAAAGAATATCGTGCTTATCAGCAGGTTGAGCAAGAGCGGCCAAAAATAGAATTATTGAATCAGGTTGAAACAGTACTATTACAAACCGAGCAAGGCTTGGGCGAGTTGCAAGTGCGTTTGGAAAAGTTGCTGGCGCAAAGCGAACAGGCAGAACAAGAACAGCGCCAGGCCGGTGCCGTCTGTTATCGGCAAGTAGAGCAAGTGCAGAAAGCCTGGGAAGAAGAGGAGCTGGCGCTTAAATCTGCTTTAGCGACGACTAAAGCTGAGTTAGCGCAATTGCAGCGTCAAAAAGCGCAACTAGAAAAAGAGAAAGCGGCATGGGAAGCGCAGGATATAGCAGGCAAAAAGCAGTTATATTCACGTTTAGAGTCGCTTAAAACTGCTTTGAATAGCGAGCGCGATAATTTAAGTCAGCTCTTGTCTGATGTACAGGATATTGAAGCTGAATTTCGTCGCTTACACGCTGAAAAAGAACAATATTTTGCCGCACAAATTCATGGCTTTGAGTTGCAAAAACAACAAACCCAGCAAAAACTAAGCGAGCAAAAAGCACACGCGACGGCGGAGACGACTGAACGTAAAGAAGTTTTACGCGATGCCAGTGAGCAACAGCAAGAGCAAAAGCGTCAATCGACTCTGACTTTAAGCGAGCAACTGGGGGCATTAAATAGCCAGATCACGCAAGTTCAAGCGGATCCGATATTGATTGCCGATCGTGAGACAAAATTAGAATTGCATGATATTTATTTACTGCAAAAACAAGACGCTGAGGTTAATGAGCAGTCGGTAGAAGAAGAAATTCGTGAGCATAAAGCGGCCGTTGAAGTGGTGTTTCAGAAAAAGCGTAAGCATGCGGAAGAAAAGCAGTTATTGCTTGCGCAAACTGAGGCAGTTGAAGCGCAAATTAATGCCGATGCGAGTACTTTATTGGGGTTTTTGCGCGAATATAAGCCGGATTGGGGTGAGAATCTTGCCAAAGTCATTAAGCCGGAATTGTTACTGCGTGATGATTTAGAGCCGGAACTTTTATCCGGGCCAGCAAGCGTGTATGGCGTTGCTTTGCAATTGGGCGGTATAGAGGCTGATCGTACGGTAGATGAACAGCAATTGCGCGATGTTTTGCATGATTTGCGCGAACAAATGCAGCAGCATGTTGTGGCGGAAAATAGTGCTGAAGAAGCGTTGCAGCAATTAAGTAAAGCAGATGCGAGCTTGCAAAAAAAGCAAAAGCAAATGCATTTAGAAAAAGGCCAGGCCAACAGTCATTTGCAAACGGTCAAAGAGGAATTGGACTCCTTAAAACTGCAAATTGTGCGCAGCAAAAAAGAGCGTGAACAGCAGTTAAAGCAGCAACGCACCGAAGTAAATGAGCAAATTAAGCAAAATAACCTACAATTAGCTGCACTTCAGCGGCAATTAAAAGACGAAATCCGCGTATTAACCCAAACGCTAGCTGAAAAAATAGCCGAATTTACTCGGCAAGCCGCTCATGAACATGCTGTCGCAGATCAGGACATGCATCGCCTGAAAGAACAAAAAGCCAATGAACTAGCGGAGTTAAAACAGCAGCGCTTGCAGAGTATGCGCGAACGCAAAGTCGATACTGCAACTTTAACGGCATTAGAAGTTAAAGTGCATGCGCTCAAGCAGGAATTGGCAGAAGCGGAAAATGCAGAGCAATTAGTTAGCCAATATCAGCGCTGGCTAGATGTAGAATGGCTACGTTATGACAGTATACAGTCAGATCTCAGTGCCCGCGCGGTAACCGAGCAACAGCAGAATCAGCAATATGACACTTTGCATACGGCTTATCAGCAGCAACGTAAAATGCTGGATGAGCGCTTAGAGCAGATTAAAAATAGTATTAAGAAATACGATAAAGAAGTGACTACGCTGAAAAAAGTCATTGAAGATTTAGCACCTTATCCGAAAAAAATACCTGAACAAGTATCATTCGATAGCTCGCATCATTTGAATTTACTGCAAGGCCATTTCAAAATTCTCACCGCCAAGCATAAAACGCAGCGTAAGGAATTAAGCGATTTAGTGCGTCATTTAAAACGTGTACTGGCCGCGATTCCAAATACCCGTCCCTATAGTTATTATTCAGCAGTCAATACTGAATTAGGTATTGATAGCGATGAAATGCAGTGGTTGCCCGCCATACAAGAGTGGTTTGTTTCCAGTGCAGATGATACAAGGCGTTGGTTGGTGATGCAGGCGCAGACTTTTGGCAGTGCGATTCGTAATTACCAACAAGCTTTACAACGTTTTGATCGTGGAATTGATTCTTTATCGCGTCGTTTGGCGGCGAATATTGATCAAAATATCAGCTTTGAAAAAATTGAAAGCATACAGGGCCGCTTAACCTCAAAAGTCAAGACGCTGGGCTATTGGGAGCAAATTGTTAAATTTACCGACCAATATGATGAATGGAGTCGGCATACTGACGGACAATTACCCGCTGATGATTTTGCCGAAATTGTGCGTCGTATTGCGGAGCAATTGCAGAGCAAAAATAAGGTAGAAATGAAGTTAGTCAATTTGTTGGAACTGGAAATTATTGTCACTGAAAATGGCCGTAGTAAACGCGCAACGCATGCCGAAGAGTTACGCCAGATTTCCAGTCATGGTTTATCGTATCTGATTTTATGCGTGTTCTTTATTGCCCTGGTGAATATGATTCGCAAAGACCAACCGGTGCGTTTTATCTGGCCGATGGATGAATTAAAAGAATTGCATCAATTAAATATAGAAATGTTGATCGAGTTATTGACCAAGAACAATATTACTTTGCTATCGGCATTTCCAGATCCTGACCCAGAGATTTTAGGCTTCTTTAAAAATCGCTATCAGGTGCATGGTTTCCGTGAATTAATTGAGATGGATATGGATACGGAATATATGGCTAACCTGAAGACTTTGGCTTTTGACGTAGAACTGCCGGGAACAGAAGTTGAAGTGAGTGTGGAGAATACCGATGTTTGAGTCTTTGGTGAAGCGCTTATTGCAGGGTGAATTTATTTGTGAAATCACCGATGAAGCGGGTTTTCAGTATTTACAGAATCCAGAGAATTTCTTTCAGGTAGAAGATTATTTGCAGCGTTTAAATTATCGCCTGGCGCATACGCAAAATAAATTATCTGTTTATGCCGCCTATATAGAAATCGATAATGTGGCACGCCAGGATATTCGCAAAGTATTTCAGCAATTTCGTTTGGAATTGCATCCGGTGGTTGAATGGCTGGATATGATGATGGCTTGTTTAAAGCAGGATGCAGTGTTATCGCCCGGCGATACCTTGGCTTTCTCCAGTTTATTGCAAGTGATCGAAAATAATCAGGCCTTAGCGGATCGTTTGCAAGCCTTTGCAAAATTCAAAGATTTCACCAGCAATGAAGATTCAGTTAAAGGTCGCCTGGAAAAATTATTGAGCACTTTGCAGAAATGGGGTTATTTGCAATTAGCCAATCGCGATACCTTGATTTATCAAGTGACTGGCAAGTTGGATTATTTTTATCAGTCGCTGCAGTTTATTCAGGAGCATGAAGAAATACCTGTCGAGCAGGATGAAGAGGAGAGCGCTCAGGAGACTTTATTTTGAGTCAGGCGCAAGGTTTAGAGCGTTTATTTAAAGCACTGGCGAATCATAGTGATTTGATTGCCCAGGCGTATTACGAAGGTGTTGTTTACAAAGACAGCAAAAATCAGCGTGCGCTCAATCAATTAAAGCAGCTCAAAGTTCTGGTAAATCATAGTATTGATGGCTATCGCATTTCCGGGCGTTTAGGGCAATTTGTCGATAGTGCTTTAAGTAGTGATCGTTTGCGCCGATTAGATACCGATTTAGCGAGTTGGGTCGATACTTTAGAACAGCAAATCCTTATGTATCAGGATGCCTGGGATGAGAATCGTATTGAAGATGCAGAAAATTACAGCGCTGAAGTTGAGCGAGTTATTTTTGATCTCTCGGATAATTTAGAAGAAAACACCAGCTATTTATTGATGCTCATTAATAGCCGTTTTGCCAATGTGCGTACCTTAGCCGAGAAGAAAAAACAAAACGTGTTTTATATCTCGCGTGTCGAGTTGTTAGTACAGGCAATCAGTTCCTTGCGCCCCGAGTATTTATTAGAAATGGTCGATGAGCATCCGGCGCTGTATGCTTTGCTGGAAGAGCAATTAATGCGCTTATTGCCAATTTATCATCAGCGTTTGCAGGATATTTTAGATAAACTGAAAACCTTTTTGTTTGAGCTGCGCAAGATCGAAGCACGGGCGCAATTAGTACAAGGCTTTGCCTTTTTTCTACGCCAGAATCCTGGTTATGAAATGCAGGATTGGTCTGAGCAGGACAGTATTCCCGAGCAATGGAATCAGATTAAACCACTGCAACTCTCTATTTCAGCCAATACCCAGGATTATGCCGTAGAAGATGAGTTGATCGCGATTGTGCAGAAATTGCGTGTCGATAGTGAAGCGTTACTTACTAAAAAACGTAAGCCGAAGATTAACAAGATAGAAGTGGTCGAGCGCGAGATACAAGTGATGGAATTACCGTTGTATCGTAAATGGTTGCGCCGCTATTTTGTTTTATTGGAGCAACAAGCGGGGCAGGGGATTTCTGCTGTGAGTTTTCAGCAGAAATATGTACAAGATATAGAACCGGCTTTATGGCTGGGCTGTGTGCTAAATGAATGGCTCAGACAGCAGCAACGGCATACCAAGATAAAAATGGACTTTATCCAGTTTGCCAGTCATGCGGCGTTTACGGGTAATAAGAAAGTGAAGGATATCGTTCTTTGTTGGCGGGAAGAAAACAAAACGTAACCCAGCAAAGTACCTTATATGCGTAAAATGCTGGGTTACGCTATCTGCGCTAGCGCTAGATAATCTAACCCAGCCTACGATGTAAGCTATTATTTATTCTGATTTTATTCCTTAACAGAGTTTATGAGCAAGAAAAACAAGGTGAATTCATGGCACTAAATAAAACCCTGTTACGCGTAGCCGAAAAGGCAATAAAGGCAAAGCATGAGCAAGTGCCCTTAAACAAAAGCTGGCAATTTTTTCATGCTGAATATGCCATCGGCTTACCCCAAGGTACAAAATTAAACCTCAGGGAAAGCGACCGAGCCAGGTTACAGGAAATGATTCGGCTGGAAACAGGTATTAATTTACAGCAAACAACTGTAGCTGATTTTTCCAATATGCACCGAGAGCAAGCATTAGAGCATGGCACTGATGAAAAATTGGCGGGAAAAAGTGTAAAAGATCAGCGTTTAGCGTTGAAACCCTTGGCAGGACAGCCACTCAAGATTAATCAACAACAATATATTTTACCCGCAAATGGCCATATGGATATGTGCCTGGATCAGCTAGAAAGTATCGAACATAACTGTATTTTAGTCATCGAAAATTACCGCTGTTTTGATCAACTACAGCAGATTAAACTGCAATTACCCACCGAATATAATCAGCCATTAGTGGTTTATCGTGGGGATAATTATTACAGTGAAAAAACGTTAAGACTATTGCTCACGGCGACAATTTTACCGGTGATTGCCATGCTGGATATTGATCTGAAAAGCCTGTTGATCGCTAGCTCGTTTCCGCATGTTGTCGGATTAATGTGCATGAACTTGTCTGAATTAGACGTATTACTGCAAGAAAAAGGTAATGCCGAGCTTTATGCCAGACAACTACCTGAATGTCAGCAGGCATTGAATGCAAGTAAAGAACCTGTAATTAATACGCTTTGGATTTTGTTACGCAAACAGCAAAAAGTCTGGGTGCAGGAGCATGATTTGGGGGCGAGATATGAGCTGAGGGTAATAGAGTTTGTTGGGGGCAATCACCATAGCGTAGCAGTATAGCTTGGGTTGGTGCTGTTGCAATCCAATATCTACCGTCCATGAGTTGAGTTGCGAAAAGAGGCAGGCCAACCTAGGGTGCCAAGTTTCCTTCTAAGTCAATACACCTGTTGGCTGAATGATGATTGCATTCTACTCTTGGGGGATTTTCAACACTTAACGGTGAGATAGCCTAAGGAAATGAATTTTTTGTCAATACCCGCCTGATTAACTATTTTTAGAGTGCTAACTCTTTGACTCATTCTTTTGGATTCGCAATTCCGCGCATGAAACTCTGTTTATGCTATGCTTTCAATCTTGCGTGATTTATTGGCTCTTCCACTTGATGCAAGAGCTTGGCATATCGCGAATTCAAGCAATTAATGCAACACCCTGTGATTTATTTATATCAACCCCCGTTATTTGGCAAAATACTTCCCATGGAGTTCTGTAATTTAACCCTTTTCTTGGACGATGATTAAGTGCTGTAATTGCACTATCAACCTCATCTTGAGTTACCTTATCCAAAGGTTCTTTTTTAGGGAAGTATTGCCTTAATAAGCCATTGTGGTTTTCATTTAAACCTCGTTGCCACGAATGATACGGTTTGGCAAAATAAGTGCCGCAGTCGAGTGTTTTTGCAATGGCTTCATGCCCACAAAACTCACGTCCATTATCAAAGGTAATCGTGTGAACCCAACGTTTAAAAGGCTCAAGAGCATTGATAATCGCCTCTTTCGTTAATTCAGATTCTTTACGCTCAATTGAGATGGCGAAGTTGAGCCTTGAGACCCGTTCAGTCAGCGTCACCAATACGCCTTTATGTCCTTTACCGATAACAGTATCTGCTTCCCAATCACCTAAACGCGTTTTATCATCAACCACTTGTGGTCGCTCATCAATATCAACACGGCTGGGTATCGTTCCGCGATAATCATTTTTTCCATATCGCTTACGATAAGGTTTGGCTTGATGCCTCAAATAAGTATACAAATCGCCACCGGCTGCTTTGTTAGCTAAAATATAACGGTAAATAGTCTCATGACTGACGGAGTCCTTACCTTGTTGTTTTAAGCGTCCTGAAATACAGTCAGGACTCCATTTCTCTTTGATTAAAGGCGTTATTATCTGTTGTAACTCAGCCGTCATCTTGATGTTTTTGGGCTTATCAATATGGCGTTGTTTAGCTATTCTCTCAGCTTGCTTGTAACGATAACCACACTGACCTGTATTACGCGTAATTTCACGTCCAATAGTCGATTTATGACGCCCCAATGTGATGGCTATTTGATTCTTAGAAACGCCTTGTTTTAGTTGCGTATAAATGTAAAATCTTTCCTCTTGGGTTAGATGGTTAAACGTGTTCATTGAGCACCTCTTTTTAGTTTCAGGTTTTAGTCGACGGAAACTATACCATCTAACCCTTTAAAGAGGTGTTGCAGTTATTATATGAATTCGGGTATTTTAAAAAGTTCAGTATAGGCAATAACCATTCCGGCGTGTATTGGTAAGCTAAATGAACATAATATTCTGATGGTTTAATTTAACTGGAGAGTTCAATGATACGTATAATTTTTTTACTGTTTCTACCTTTTTTTAGCGCAATGGTATGTGCGTCTGACATTACATTTACAACAGCAGATAATGCCCAAATTGAGGCTACCTATATAAAACGTGGGCCGCAAGCCATTATTATGGCTCATGGTGTTAATTCAGATAAGGATAATTGGGGGAAAATAGCAACACGCTTAGAAGATAAGAATTTTAGTTTATTAATTCTTAACCATAGAGGCTTTGGTAACTCAACTCAAGGCGATAAGCCCAAGAACTTGTATGAAGATATTCTGGGTGCTATTCGGTATTTGCAACTAAACCATCCGAAACTAGAGAAAATTTTTCTTCTAGGCAGCGGAATAGGAGGTGCTGCAGTTGCTGATGCCAGTGTCTATGCTGACGAGGGTAGCATTAACCGTATGATTTTAATATCACCGACTAAAATTGCACAACCCGAGCTTATAAAAGGCTACGTGTTATTTATTACGAATGAAAAGGAAGAGCGCTTTGATGCTATTCTAACTGACTATGAAAAAGCGGCAAATAACCCTAAAAATATAGAGGTGTTGCTAGGCTCTGTTGAAGAAGGAGAACGTATCTTTGATACAAAACAGTATCAATTGATTTCTCATATAATTCTGAAGTTTTTTAGACAGGATGAATTTACTAAAAAGAAAATACCCATTGAAAATGTACCAGCACCAGCACCAGCACCAGCACCAGCACCAGCACCAGTAGAACCTATACCGACAGCCGTAGTGCCAGGGCAGAAAATAATCCCCGAACCTGCAGCGAGTGGTGATATTAATTAGCGTAACAAAATAGTACCTAAATTATATACAGCCACTACCAGGTTACTTATTGCCGCTTTGAATGATTCTTATGAATTCGCAATTCGTGAGCAGAGTCCACTATGTGCATGTTAAAAACCGACAAGCATGAATTGCTAGCGAGCAAGATCTTGCCGCTTATGCAGCTTGGCTGAAAAATGACTCAAAAAACATATGTAGTAGATTTCAGCCTGGTTATTGATGATCAATTATATGCATCTGCTGTATACGCAGAGAGCTCATAATGCGGTAAGTTTAATGATGCAATCATTGGGCAGTCAGTTGTGCGCTATTTTAATTTTAGCTACAAACGAATGGGACGCTTTGGTAAGGTCGGTTTAAATCCTGCCTGGCGGAAGGAAAAAGTAAATAAATAATTTAAGTTTACTCTTACTCTGGTTATTGCTAGTTATTGTATCTATTACTCTACCAGCTTTAGTTGAAATTTGATGAGCCATTGTATTTCAAATAGAGCCAAAATAATTTTCACAATACTGCTCGAACTATTACTTGTGCTTTGACCGCGCGTATAATGCCGCTCCTACGATGCCTGCTTGGTTTAATAACTGGGCCGGTTTTACCCTGGCTTTCAGTGTCAATAAACTGCTGAACTTATCAAATTTTTTGCTGGCACCACCGCCTAATATGATCAAATCGGGCCAGAACAAGGCTTCCATATAGCTTAAGTATTTATTCAGGCGTTTTCCCCAGCTTTTCCAGCCTAATTCTTCGGCCTTACGCACCGTGTCAGACGCAAAATGTTCCCCTTCTTTGCCATTATCCATATACACATGACCTAATTCGCTGTTTGGTAACAATACGCCATCGGTAAAGAATACTGTGCCCAAACCAGTCCCTATCGTAACCAGTAGTACTACGCCGGATTCACCGGTTCCGGCGCCGAAATTCATTTCCGCGATTCCGGCAGCATCGGCGTCGTTAAGACAGTAGCATGGACAACCCGTCATTTCGGAAAACAAATGATCGATATTAGTATCGATAAATTCATCAGAAAGGTTGGCTGCCGTCCGGGCTATACCATGTTGAATAGCAGCGGGAAAACCACAACCGACCGGACCGTTCCAGTCAAAATGCCCGAATTCATATAATAACTGCAACACCTCTTTAAAGGGTTAGATGGTATAGTTTCCGTTGACTAAAACCTGAAACTAAAAAGAGGTGCTCAATGAACACGTTTAACCATCTAACCCAAGAGGAAAGATTTTACATTTATACGCAACTAAAACAAGGCGTTTCTAAGAATCAAATAGCCATCACATTGGGGCGTCATAAATCGACTATTGGACGTGAAATTACGCGTAATACAGGTCAGTGTGGTTATCGTTACAAGCAAGCTGAGAGAATAGCTAAACAACGCCATATTGATAAGCCCAAAAACATCAAGATGACGGCTGAGTTACAACAGATAATAACGCCTTTAATCAAAGAGAAATGGAGTCCTGACTGTATTTCAGGACGCTTAAAACAACAAGGTAAGGACTCCGTCAGTCATGAGACTATTTACCGTTATATTTTAGCTAACAAAGCAGCCGGTGGCGATTTGTATACTTATTTGAGGCATCAAGCCAAACCTTATCGTAAGCGATATGGAAAAAATGATTATCGCGGAACGATACCCAGCCGTGTTGATATTGATGAGCGACCACAAGTGGTTGATGATAAAACGCGTTTAGGTGATTGGGAAGCAGATACTGTTATCGGTAAAGGACATAAAGGCGTATTGGTGACGCTGACTGAACGGGTCTCAAAGCTCAACTTCGCCATCTCAATTGAGCGTAAAGAATCTGAATTAACGAAAGAGGCGATTATCAATGCTCTTGAGCCTTTTAAACGTTGGGTTCACACGATTACCTTTGATAATGGACGTGAGTTTTGTGGGCATGAAGCCATTGCAAAAACACTCGACTGCGGCACTTATTTTGCCAAACCGTATCATTCGTGGCAACGAGGTTTAAATGAAAACCACAATGGCTTATTAAGGCAATACTTCCCTAAAAAAGAACCTTTGGATAAGGTAACTCAAGATGAGGTTGATAGTGCAATTACAGCACTTAATCATCGTCCAAGAAAAGGGTTAAATTACAGAACTCCATGGGAAGTATTTTGCCAAATAACGGGGGTTGATATAAATAAATCACAGGGTGTTGCATTAATTGCTTGAATTCGCGATGCTTAACCAGCTGGGTAAGTACAGAAGCCACAGCTTCGGGAGTGGCAGGTTGCGGTGTATCGATACGAAAACGTTCGCCTACGAATTTTCCTGTTCCGGTATCAACAATGGCTCCTTTAATCCCGGAACCGCCGATATCTACGCCTAAAATTTTCATGTTAAGTCCTAAAAATGATGGAAATTATCTTCATTGTAAATAAGGAGGCTAACATTGCAAAGCCTTTCAACTTTTTAGCAAAGCCAGCAGATATTCAGCGTAATCACGGATAAGAAAAATATTGATATGTTTACCAATTTTAGAGAGCAATTTATTCATATTCAAAAAGGGCAAATTAAGCTTTGAATTATACGATGTCATAAAAACTGTAATGTAGGCTACAAAAGATGTATAAAATTTGCCTATAACCGCTGATTATAGAGGAGCTACTCAATTTATATACTGATTTACTTTCATTCAGTTAGCCGTGAAAAAGGTGCTTCTGTCTGTATGTTATTCATTAAATCTTGTTAATATTTAACGAGATTTAAACCCTCTAAGAGTATAAACTCTTAAATAATGGTCCAAAAATGATAATCACACGGCATAAATAAATTGAACCGTTTCACAAAAGAGCAGAAGGGGTCTGACCCCTTTAGTTGCTATTTGGGAGTGCGTATGACATACAAAACACTTAAGATTATTTCAGTTACCTCTTTTATTCTATTATTAGCTGGTTGCGCCAATAATAATGTCGCGGTGAAAACAACTAAAATAGTTGCTACAAACAAAGTGAAGCAGGTTTTATATGCACAGTTTTCTGAATGGAAATCTGTTAAACATCGATTGGGTGGTTTATCTAAGGATGGTATTGATTGCTCTGGTTTTGTTTACCTTACTTATATTGATAATTTTTCTATTGAGTTACCCCGTACTACTGAGCAGCAAGTAAGAAGTGGCATAAAAATTTATTCTCAAGATAACTTAAAGGCAGGTGATTTAGTCTTTTTTAAAACCGGTATATGGCAACGGCATGTCGGTATTTATCTGGAACAAAAGAAGTTTATGCATGTATCTACTAAGAAAGGTGTATCCATCTCTCACCTAGATAACTCTTACTGGCGAAAAGGTATTGGCAAGCGGTTAGAGTTTTAGGTTCATAATGTTGTGGCGTAACGCAATAAATCAACTATATAGTATTTCTCAGCAGAAAGGGGTTTGACCCCTTAAGTTCTGGACCCCTTTAGTTCTGGGCTCAGCTTCAGCACTTGCAGAAAAAGGGTATATTGCTGTCTATCCTGTAATAGGGTGGTGGAAAGAGCGAGCCAATTTTGAACGCTGGGGTAAATCGGCTCGTTATGCATTAGTTGTCAGTATTAAAACACCGGAAGTGGAAACAGATATTTATACTGCTGTTGAAAACCAAATAGCCGTTCCAGTGACTATTTGATTTGAAAGTGCTTTAAACTAATTCTCCTTTAAAAGCCTTATCAAGAATCGCAGGCAGCAAGGCATCCAATTCGGTTTGGTTATCTGCTTGAGCTTTTTTAATGTCGGCCACTTTTGCTTGAAGAGAATTGAACCAGAGTTGTTTATCGTAATCAGGAACTGGGACTGTTAATTGTTCTAGCTTTTTTAAACCTAATGTTCGGTTTCGACCTGCTCCTCCTGGGAAGCGTCTCTTATTTTTTGGCTATGTCACCGTAAAGTATGGAATTTCATATAACAAGAGCGTATAAGTAAATAAAGCCCATGTAAATTAAGGAGATAGTTATGAAAGCCCCAGAGTTTTTAGAGTTCATTTCCGAAATAAATCAACTTGACCACCATCAACGCACTGTTCTAACGAAAGCACTGGATCAACTAGAGGACGAACCTAAGGTTTTTGATTTAATTGAAACAATATTTGATAGCAAAGGTAAATGCCCTCATTGCTCCCATACCGAAAGCCACAGGCATGGAATAAAAGATGGCCTTCAGCGCTACCGCTGTAAAGCCTGCAAAAAGACATTTAATGCTTTGACAGGAACGCCTCTTGCTCATCTACGCCTCAAGTCAAAGTGCTTGATTACTTAGGAGCTATCGCAGAATCATTGACTGTCCGGCAGGCAGCTAAAGAAATTAATGTGCATCGAAATACAACCTTTCGATGGCGGCACCGTTTTTAAGCTGGATTCAGCAGGATCGTCCCAGTGCTCTCATGGCATTACAGAAGCTGATGAAACCTACTTACTTGAGTCACATAAAGGAGAACGCCATCTCAATCGTCAACCAAGGAAACGAGGGGCTGTGCGACTAAGCGAGGGATTTCTGATGAGCAAATTTGCATTTTAATTGCTCGTGATCGCTCAAAACAAACCGTAGATTTTGTGACAGGTAATGGCCCAATAAGCAAAATTGTTCTTGATACGCATTAAAGCCAATACTAGACCAGGATGCCCTCCTTGTGAGTGATAGCAATCCAACTTATGGTGCATTTTGTAAAGCTGAAAAAGTATCTCATGAAATCGTTAACATGAGTCAAGGGCAGCGGGTGACTAAAGGGGCCTATCATATACAAAATGTCAATGCATACCACCACCGTTTTAAATCATGGCTAGACCGCTTTCATGTGTAGCCACCAAGTATTTACCTAATTATTGGCTTGGTGCAGAATTATGGATCGGAACCACAATCTAACCCCTGAGCAATTGTTACATTCTGCTCTGGTGATTTTCAATACTTAACGGTGACATAGCCTATTTTTTCGATACCTTCATCAGTTAAAAATAGAAACAAAGAAAATCAGACGTTGTTATTTTATCTTGGGAACACAGGTAATAAAACGGTGTGACCTGTACGGTTTTTATCTCCTTTTTAACGACCGCGATTGCCCCTTCCCATGCAAAAACATTACTAAATATCAGATCACCAGGAAGAATGTGATAAAGTTTTTTCGTTCCTACATCATACCATTCAAAACTGGTTTATGAAAGGTGCCTTACCAAACGACCTGACACCTAATTCTGGATATTCACCGTCAATTCCGATTTCAATTTTACGGCGCACAATTGGACTTACCTGCTCCATAGTTTGATATTCAGCACCTTCAATATTTGGTGAAAGGCACTTGATAGCATTGCTTGAGCATCATCTAAAACTTCTTGGCGAAGTCGCTTAGCGTCATTGATTTTTTGGACACAGACTGAATATTGGAAACGATTGATTGTTGCTCGTCAATTGAGGGTAAAGGTAATGTAAGTTTAGAAAAAAATTCCTTATATCGGTTTCGGGTTCCAGGAGTAGAGCCAGAACAATCTGCCTCTACATGTTTTGGATATGAGGTAACGCAAACCAATAAACTAATATTCTGAATTATTTTTTCATTATCAAGATTAAAAATGGGAAATTCATTGGATACATAACAGCCATCCATTTCTGCTGGAATGAGACCAAATGATCCCTGCCAAGCAATAAACGACTGTATATAAAATCACCTTGCTTGACTTTATTGAGTTTGCTTGCTGAAACTTCAGTTCCTTGTTTTGTTTCTCGTATAAACGGTCCAGCAATACGAGAACGCATTCCTACAATTGATACTCTTTTTCTGGATCAACTTGTTCAAATCGATCTATTTGTTGAACAAAATCTCGAACTCGATGTTCTTTTGCTAATTCTTCCATCTTTTTAAGAGAGTAAAGTTTGAATATTTGCAAAATTTCGAGAACATGTTGTTCTTTTTCAATAATACTATTGCCAATTCTATCGGTGCTCTATGCTCCAGAGCCTCTAGGCTATGCGGGTTTTTATATCCAGATTAACGCTGATCAATTGCTGTTTATCATCATATTTCAATATTTCCTGTGCAGTAGTTTTCCGGCGAATTGATCACTTCCCGTTTTGCCACCATTTCAGGCAATAGTAAATTCATCTGTTTGAATGGGCTTGGTTTGGTGTATTTTTGCGGCCTTCTGGGGTAGGAATCTGGTAATACCAAATATCCTGTGTTGGCCCGAACGATCAAAAAACAATAAATTAGCTGGAATATCGGTATAGGGAGCAAATACACCTTCCGGTAGGCGGACGATGGTATGCAGATTAAAGTTTTTCAGTAGTTCTTCTTTTATTCGCGCGGCTACACCGTCACCAAACAAAGTGCCGTTGGGAACAACAACAGCTGC